>CAYSJK010000027.1:0-3231 GCA_964431375.1 uncultured Pirellulales bacterium | reverse complement strand
GAATTGCCCATAAATAGAACAGCAACATCTGATTTTTGAGCAATTTCTGCTGCGGATTTAAAGCCTCCTCTGGATTTGCCTGCAACATCACATCCTTTAGCGAAATTTACTTTTGTATTTTTTGAAGCCCTGTTTTTAATACCCTCCAGGGGTGTCACAACCTTTATCTCTCTACCGCTGTAGCCTCCCAGACGTGCTTTATTGGCATTGGGACCAATAACGGCGATTGATTTAATATTTTTCCTCAGCGGCAGAATGTTTTTAATATTCTTGAGCAGAACGATAGACTTTTGAGCTGCTTTTAATGCTAATTTGCGATGTTCACTGCAATCACATATCTTTTCTGCATATTGCGGGTCTACATAAGGATTGTCAAAGAGTCCCAGCCGAAATTTGACCCACAGGATTCTTCTGACACTTTCATTTATGACTTTAACAGACAATTTTCCTTTTTTTACAAGCTCTACGAGTGCTGCAAAACAGTCTGTCTGTGGGAATTCTATGTCCAGTCCTGCCGTTATGGCTTGTTTGGCTGCTTCTGCCTTTGTGCCGGCAACGTTATGTTTTTCGTATACATAAACTACCGAGAAATAATCTGAGACAACAAATCCCTTGAATCGCCACTCTTTTCTTAAAACATCGGTTAAAAGCCACTTATTCGAGGAGCAGGGGATACCATCAAGGGAATTATAAGCGGCCATTATTGACAGGGCGTTTGCCTCTTTTACACATGCTTTAAAGGCAGGGAAATAAATTTCCCGTAAAACCCTTTCGGAAAGCTGAATCTCATTACTGTCTCTGCCACCAATACCCACAAAATTCGCTGCGTAGTGTTTAGGCGTAGCAGCAACTCCCTGGCTTTGAACGCCCTTTACAAAAGCAACAGCCATACGTGTAGTTAAATAGGGGTCCTCCCCGTAAGTTTCCTCTGTTCTTCCACATCTTGGGTCTCTTGCAATATTTATAGTTGGAGAAAGGCATTGATTAATACCTCTGCTTTTTGTTTCCTTACCAATGGCTGCAGCTACTTCCTCCATTAATTCATCATCCCAGGAGCTTGCCAGACCGATTGCCTGAGGATAACTTGTTGAACCCAAAGCCATACAGCCGTGAAGACATTCATCATGTATGATTACAGGGATTCCAAATCGGGTTTGTTCTTTGGCAAATTTCTGAATTTCATTTGCCCGTTCTGCTCCTTTTTTGGGAGTACAATATCTTGCAACAATGCTTATCTGGCCCAGTCCTTTTCCTATTTTCTTCTTTGCTTTTTTAACGGAGAATTCTCCCTTTTCAAAAATCGAGTGAAAAAGGGCCTTTTCAATACGCCGAAAATCGAGTTGCCTGTCTTCGATAATAGATATGTCAATGGTTTTAAAATCACCGATAGCAGCCATCTGGCAAACTTTTTCCTCCAACGTCATCCTTTTTAATAAATCTTCAACCCGTTTTTTTATAGGGGCGCTCTTATTTAAATAAACCGGCCTTTGATTCTTTTCGCTCTTTTTTAAACTCATCGTTTTCTTCCTATTTTCAGACCAAACGCCAGGGTTTTCCGAAAGTCTATTGTCTGTGGTCTTTTAAGCTGTTAAGCATTACTTATAGGTAATTTAGTGAAAAATGAGGGCTTAATTTTTCCAAAAAGCGGATTAGCTGAAGTTCTTCTCAACTCGTAGGTTTTTTTCTCTATATAATTCTACAAGGATATAATCCTAATAATACTCTAAATTTACCTTTTACACCTTCAGCCGAATTTCTGCCAACCATTACTTCAAAAACTCCCGATTCTACTGCATACTCCATAGCCGGTCTAAAAATCTTAATTCTTTTACAGGCCTTGCCACACTGCTTACTTCGTTAAAGTAGTTACAAAAGATTTCAATAGTGGAGAGTCAATTCTCTTAGTATCCGTTTTCTTTTGGAGTTCTTTAATAAATTGCATTACTATTTGGGTTAATATGGCACCTGGCCTGGGATAAGCGGCTACGATATAATGGGGCCCTTCGGTTAATTCTCCCTCTTCTTTTTCTAATTCAGCCCTCAGGTTGTCCGGGGTGATTAAGGAATTGGCATGCTGGAAGACAACCTTATCCATTGCTTTATATACTTCTTTGCTTTCTTTGACCAGGCCATAATAATCAAGAAGCTGGGCAAAAACATAATTTGACGTTGTATAAACGTCTTGTCCCTGTTCCGATTCTACCGCTTGCCCATCCTCTGTTCGGCACATGGCCCAGCCCATGAGGGTTTGGTTATTGTCATAAATCGTCTTGAGGATTTTTTTGGCCCTGTCATCAGAGATAAAAGGCTCTTCTCCCATTGCGATCAATGACCACAAGGCATCCAATTGATTGGTCCAGACATCCGTGTTTGTTTTCCCTGTTTTAGGGTCATAGCAGGTGACATAATACTGCAATTTTCGGCCGCTCTTATTTTTCGTATCTGTCCACAATTTCTCGAATTCTGCTGAAGCTTTTTCGAAGGCCTCTTCGTATTGTTTTTTGGCAGTTTCATCTTTCATCAACTCGGCCATTCTAATCATGGCCCGGCAACCCGCCATAAAAATAGTCGCATCGTAAGCATCTACGCCGAACAGGACCAAATTATCAAAGGTGTTTTTGACTTCACCGGGATTGCCCTCGGGAATGCCGTCTCCGTCTATATCGTGCTCTTTTAAATGTTCGAAACCGAATTTAAGCGTCTTCCAGTTTTTCTTCAGAAAATCGATATTGCCCGTAAATTTGACATTGCGCAGTACTCTTATGGCCAGCTTAGGGAAAAGGTCAACCCAATAGTTATCGTTATACCAGGCGTAATCACTGACATTGCGCAAGGCATTGCCTTTCGACATCATACCTACATCATGCGACACGCTGCCTTTAATCTTAGTGGGGCCTTTTATTTGGGTTAGCGACTGGCCTTCGTATTCTTCCGGATAGTCTTCAAAATGCTTTCTTGCTTCAACAAATGAGGAATGGAGATGATAATATCGCTCTGTAAGATTTTCCACCATAATCGAGTCAATGAACCGCTGGCAAAGCTCCTGCTCTATATGGGGAAAGAGTATAAGAAGCACCATGGAATACCAGTCAACATCCGAGGGGTCAATATAGGAGTAATCGAAACATTCCAGGAATCTGGCGGCATCATTACCATCTTTGTCTTCGGTCCAGACTGCGGCATTTGACAATGGAAAACTAAATTCGTTAAGAATCAACCTGGTCAGTCTCA
>CAYSJK010000026.1:0-17626 GCA_964431375.1 uncultured Pirellulales bacterium | reverse complement strand
TAAACAGAATCCTGATAGATTGGAACGAAGGGCTGGCTATTTTAGCCAGCCCTTTCTTATTGGATATTTATAAACGAAGCCATTTTGAAAATAATCAGCAATGAAAACTGTTCAGAAATATTGAATATGAGCAGCGGTTACATCCCACAAAAACATAAATACGAGCTTTATGCAAATGCAAAGTCGGCTTTTAGCACGATACAGAAGGTTGGTTTTGGGATACAATGTTTGGTGGCGACTGAATATTTCACCTAAGTACTTATGAACAAAGAGCTTATACTCATTCCATCTGCGGAAAAACCGGCTTGTCAATCCCTTATATGCTATAAATTTGTTGCCGAATTTGTGTGTTTAGAGGATTTTCATAATACCAGCGGTGATGTAAGCAGATATGGGGGTATTGCTTAGTTTTGAGGCATAATTAGAATTTTTTTTAGAATCTAAAGAATTTTCTGCAAAAATTACTTGCTGTATAGAAGTCTTTATAGTATAGTAATTTGCAGTGTTTTAGAGTATCCGTTTTGTCGGCTGGTTTATGCATTAGATGGAGAGAAGCAGTTTTCCTACATGGTTGCAGGACCAGTTTTCAAGGTGCTTACTCATTGGCTACTAAATTTTGCAGAGGTTTGCGATGAGTTGCTGTATAACCAGAAAGGTTGATGTTCCAGACGGCAGCTTTCGCAAAATAAGTGGGAATTAGTTTCTCAATCGCCTTTTCCTGAAGTGAGGTAATATATGACAACAATTACGAAGAAAGAACTTATCGATAGGATTGCAGAACGTACACAAGCAAAAAGAGTTTTGGTAAAGCGCGTAATTCAGTCATTTCTCGATGAGATAACAAGAGAACTGTGTGAGAACAATAACCGTTTGGAATTCCGGGATTTTGGTGTCTTTGAGACCAGAACACGAGCAGCGAGAATCGCGCAAAATCCAAAAACTCTCGAGCGGGTTGAAGTCCCCGCAAAGCGAACAGTAAAATTTAAGATGGGCCGATTGATGAAACAAAATCTATGTGTACCTGCTGCAGAATCGGCTAAAGTGAAATAATTTTTTTGAGTAAGAGGCCGTAACCCACAATCCAATACCTGGTTTTAGTTATAAACTGTAAGCTATGCTAATTGTGGGATGCGTAAAAAATAGTTTGTTTTTAGAAAAGTTGTTCAAAAGGGGCGTTTTATGTCGGACGGAAAAGTTAAGTGGTTTAACCCAAGAAAGGGTTATGGATTTATCGCCGGCCCCGAAGGCCGCGATATTTTCATCCACTACTCAAGTATTTCAGGTGATGGATACAGGACTCTTGTTGAAGGTGATGAAGTTTCCTTCGATGTTATCGAGGGTGAGAAAGGATTAAGGGCTGAGAACGTAGTCGCTAAATCAGCCTCACAAAGCCAAAAAGAGTCGTAATACTGCTTTTTTTATTTTTGGGCTTCAAAGAAACTTATAAACAACTTTTGTGCTCCTCATTGCCCAACTAAATGCTAAAGCAGTTGCAATAGCTCTTGCGACGTCGGGTTGTATCAATATGAGTAATACACCGTGTGGCAAGGAGAGAGGGAGTCTGTACAATTTCATCACCCCCTACGCGGTATGATATCACCCTCTATTACAACTTAAGTATTTTCCTCGAAAAACCGGTTCCGTCCCACAAGATTATGCTTTTTGCTTGCAACCTGTCGGAGTTTTTGTTATTTAGATAAGTGAGTAGTAAACCCCGTTAGAAAGCTCAAGCAGGGCTTTAAACCCTACGGGCGGCGATATGTACTTTTTACCACGCCCAAAAGATGGGGATTTCTTTCTAACGGGGTAAATGAATATAGGAGCTTATTTTTGCTAATTGCCGGTTATGTTTGCTTCCGAAATTAAATCCGGTCTCGACTGTAATGTTCTCGTACTGAACAAGCATTATATGGCTATCCGTATAATAGGAGCCAGGCGGGCATTCTCTCTGCTATTCCGCGAGCTTGCCGAGGTTGTCTCTGTCGAGAAAGACAAATATTCCAATTATGATTTTCAGAGCTGGTGCGAGCTAAGCCAGCTCAAGCGACATTTTGAGCCGGACGGACACGACTGGGTGTCCACAGTCAATTTTTATATCGCGGTGCCGCGGATTATCCGTCTTTTATTCTACGACCGTTTGCCTCGAACCGAAGTCAAACTTAATCGCCGCAATATCTTCGCTCGTGATAAAAATAAATGTCAATATTGTGGCAAACGCCAGCCAACAAGCGAATTATCACTCGACCACGTTATCCCTCGCAGTATGGGAGGTAAGACAGCTTGGGAAAATATTGTATGTGCCTGCGCCAGCTGCAATGTCAAAAAAGGCGGCAGAACTCCAAAACTGGCGGGTATGACACTCATCCAAAAGCCCATCAAGCCAAAACACAACCCCCTCGTTCATATTCATTTAAGCCATCAACGTTACCATAGCTGGAAGCAATTCCTCGACCACGCCTACTGGTCCGTCGAGCTAAAATAATCGTTCAAAAAACATTCCCTGCTATTTATCCTGATTATTCATAGACTTGCTCTTAACAATACCCGCATCATTACAAAAAGGGCTATACGCAGCGCTAAGGTGGCGGAGGAAAAACAGCAGGGAAGACTACAATCTCATCAATTAATCTTATATCTTCGGAAGAGCTACCTACCATTATTTCAAAAATACCTGGTTCTACAAAAAAACTTGCCGTAGCAGCGTCATAAAAAGCCAATTCCTCAGCCAGCAGGGTAAACATAACCGTCTTTGTTTGACCCGCCTGTAAGTTAATCCTTTCAAACTTTTTTAACTCTTTGATAGGCCTTTTTACAGTTGCAGCAACATCATGAACATATAATTGAACAACCTCATCGCCTTCACGCCCTCCAACATTTTGTACATCTACACTAATATTAGCTGTTCCCTCAGTGGTTATTAAATTCGGCTCTATTTGAAGATTGCTATAGCTAAATTCCGTATAGCTCAAGCCATGGCCGAATGGATACAGCGGCCCTCCTTCAAAGTACATATAACACCTGTTAGCATCAATAACATTATAATCATCAAAGCCCGGCAATTGCTCGACTGTCACATAGGATGTCATAGGCAGTTTACCGCCTGGATTGTAATCACCAAACAAAACGTCGGCGATTGCAGTACCTCCGGCCTGGCCGGGATACCACGCCTCAAGAATTGCCGGCACATGCGCTTCTGTCCAGTTAACAGCTACCGGCGACCCATTAACCAGCACGACAATTGTATTCGGATTCACATTGTAAACCGCCTGGATTAAATCTTCCTGAAGGCCGGGTAAATCTATATCAGAACGGTCACGCCCTTCACTTGCCACGGTCAGGTCGGTGCCCACAACCACGATTGCTATATCAGCATTTGAAGCTATATTGACCGCATCATCAATACCACCACTTAAATAATCCCATTGCAAACGTGCCTCCGCATGAAGCGTATTCTCATAGAAGTCCATTATAATGTCATACTCCTGACCGAATTGAAGCTCTCTAAAAACAGAATATGTACTCGTCGCATGGTCATGCCACTGGTGAATCAGCACCTCATCACCCAGATAAAGACGAACACCGTCATCTGTAGTCACCGCTAATTCATAGGTTCTGGTTTCGGGCGGCACTAACTTTCCTCTCCAGAGAACTGAAAATTCGTCAGCATTGATAGCTGGGTCCGGCGAACCCTCGCCCCAATTGAAATCAACCTGGCTGTCGATTCGAACCAATGCAGGCGAGCCGGATAAATCCTTATTGTTGTAATACTCGCCCTTGAGGCCGTTCTCTCCCGGCGAACCTGCTGGAATCAGGTACTCAGACGGAATGGCTGTGACGCTCAATTCTCCTTGAATTTCACAGCCCTGGGCATAAGAAACCGTAATGCCATGGCCGGCTACTTTGTTTTGTATGCCTTCAAGCGGGTTCACCTGGATATTAGGCGTGCCGCTATAACCACCAAATACGCATCTGTCTGCATTAGGACCGATAACAGCAATGGAATTTACGTCATTTATGTCCAGCGGTAATATGCCGTTATTTTTCAATAAGACCATAGATTTAAGTGCCGTTGTTAATGCCAAGTCTCTGTGCTCCTGACAGTCAAGTTGTGAAGATGGTATAGAAGTATATGGAACCAATTCCGGGGGGTCAAACTCACCCAGCCGAAACCTCGCCGTAAACAATCGAGTAACTGCTACATCAATGTCGGCTTCCGAAAGCAATCCTTGTTGAACCGCTTGTGCTAAATGGTCTTGATACACATCGCCGCAGTTAAGGTCACAACCGGACAGAACTCCCAAAGCTGCAGCTTGCTCCGCAGTTGTAACATAATGATGGTTGACATAGATATCACTTATGGCTCCACAGTCGGAGACCACATATCCATCAAAGTCCCATTCATCTCGTAGCACCTCAGTCAAAAGCATATAATTACCGCAGCATGGCACACCATTCAATGCATTATATGCACCCATTACTGACTGTGCCTTACCCTCCATAACACAGGCCTTAAAACCGGGCATATAATATTCTCTTAAGTCCCTGTCGCCAACATTCGATGAGCTGCTATGGCGATTATATTCCGTATTATTAGCGATAAAATGTTTAGGTGTTGATACTGTCTTCAAGTAAACAGGGTCGTCACCCTGCATACCGGTTACAAAGGCCACTCCTATCCGCGAGGCTAAATATGGGTCTTCACCATAAGATTCTTCGTTTCTTCCCCATCTTGGGTCTCTGGCTATATTGATAGTTGGGCTCCAATAAGTCAGCCCTTTGCCGGTTGTGTTACTTTTAACCCTCGCCTCATCGGAAATAGCAGTAGTTACCTGATGTATTAAATTCGGGTCCCATGTACTGGCCAGCGCTATCGCCTGTGGAAAGACTGTACAACCCGACGACATTACACCGTGCAATGCTTCACTCCACCACCCATATGCCGATATCCCCAAGCGAGCAATTGCCGGTGAACTACTTCCCAACTGCGATATTTTCTCTCCCAGCGTCATCAATGATACTAAAGCTGCAGCTCTTTCAGCGAAATTGCCTGACTCCAGGACGGTAATTGTCACATCATCACTTGCAGACAATTCACTGTCATCAGCTGTAATCCGCAGAACATAAGTCCCGGCCTCATAAAAGGTTGCGATGGTATCTTCGGACGTTTCATCATTGAAAGTAACCACATTCGGCCCACTTATCGCCTCCCAAAAAACCGTTACCGTCCCTGGTGGATTCGGCAGACCATCGTCAGTGATAATGCCGTCCAGATAAACCTCCGCATAATTGGCATCATCCACCAGCCCGACCACCCTGTCATTGCCTGCATAAATTTTTGGCGGCATGTTAATGTACGCAAGCCAATCATCAGCTAATAGCGATAAATCAAGCCAGTTAACCCAGCCATCTTCGTAGATGTCACCTACTAATTGCGCTTCTTGCATCCACCAATCTTCAGCTAATAACGAAAAATCATAAAAATCAATCCTGCAGTCAACATTAATATCGCCATCTAATGACTCTCCACCACACGGCAAAATAAAGGATGCACCGCCGAGGTCTCTGAGCTGGTTGATTTCATCGGTATTTAGTGCGTGGTCAAAGATGGCCACGTCGTCAATTAAACCATCCCAGTAACGTCCTGTTGCTTCTGAGTTTTCACCGATATAGACATTGTAACTATTTGTAGGTATCTCATCAGTACAGACTTTATTTGCATCAAGCACACCATCGACATATAAGCGAATCATCCCGCCATCATACGTTCCACATACATGATGCCATTCGCCACTGTTTACCTCGGTGCTTCCGCTGACTAAATTCTCCCAGGGTTCACCACAAATAGCAAAGTGAAACCTATATTCGGCCTGGTCAGTAGAAAGTCTCCATGCGGAGTCACCTTTGGCTACAATAATCTGCCAATCTTCATCCACGATGTTGATATTTACCCAGGCGGCGACAGTAATCTCATCGGTGATATCAAATACCGAATCATTCCCACAATCCACATAGTCGCCGGCTCCATCAAGGGAAATCGCCTGACTAAATACACCACCAACATAGCACGGGTCACCACATTCGCTGCCATGGTTAGTACCGAAGCTGTCAATCGCATTACCATCAAGTTCATATAATGCTATCAGAGCTGCATCTGCTGAAGCAACCAGGCCCAATGTTAAAACTAAAGAAAATAAAAAAGCAAACCTACTTAACATAACATTCCTTAATAGATGCGCAAATTTACACATCTCCATTATATCAGATATAATCCCCCCAAATGAAAATTTATATGTTTTTACCGCTCCTCAACGGATAAATCAAAGCACATCCAACTCATTAATATTCATTTAGGCCATCAACCCCGTTAGAAAGCTCAGGCGGTTTTAATCTGCTTTCGCTATGTATTTTTTACCCCCCTAAAGGACGGAGCTTTTGTTCTAACGGGGTCAACGCTACCGAAGCTGGAAGCAGTTCCTCAACCACGCCTACTGGTCCGTCGAGCTGAAATAAGCTCGATAAATCCGGATTACTTATGTAAATCAGCCCGCTTTTCGCGAAAGGTCAAACAACGATTTGAAATAGCACTTTATCCAGCTCCAGTGAAGAATAATGTGCAACTTTTGGTATGGAATCTGTTTTTTATTTTAACTTATTATTTGACTTATATTTGCTGGTAGCTGCTATTCTTGCTTTTCGTTGCTCTGATATAATCGTAGTTGCTTTAGTACAACTGGTTTTGGCCTCGGCAAATCTGATTTCTTACTAAGTTTAGCTTTTTGCAGGTTTTCAAAAACACCCCGGGTCACTGTTTTCAATTCTTCCAGGCCAAAGGACCTTATATGATAATAATAAACTTCTTGCTGGCGCACCTTTGTTTCCAATTCCAGAGTATTTTTACCCGTGGTTATAATTACCGGGGGATTATTATTAATCGTTCTCATTAGCGGAATCGCCTCGTATCCATCCATCTCCGGCAGAGAAACATCTATAATAATACAGTGATAGGCTACAGCTTGCGACAGCTCAATTGCCTCAGCAACAGACACAGCTATTTCCGTCTCATAACGTTCGGACTCAAAACGGCCATACTCAAAGTGAAAAAGATGAAACAGCTCCTGCGCAACCTTTGAATCGGGTTCAACTATTAAGATTCTTCTAATCATATTTATACCTTTCAATCAACTAATCATCACTAATATAATAGTTGACCTGGTAACGTGTTTTTTCTCTACGCCGCTTCAGGGTTTTAGCTTTTCGGTATCAGAACTGGAAGCCGTCTCACCACTCAGCTCATAATACCATAAATCTGCAGGCCCTATTACACCACTTCTGGTCAGTACTACTGCCCGCTCAATGACATTCTCCAGCTCTCCTACATTTCCCGGCCAGTTATATTCGGTCAGCACCTTCATTGCCTGGTCAGAAAAATCAGTTACATTCTTTTCCCTCTGTTCATTGAATTTTTTCAAAAAATGGTTCGCTAATAAAGGAATGTCTTCTTTTCTGCCTCGTAAAGGCGGTAACACAATTGGAACTACACTTAGGCAATAAAATAAATCCTTTCGAAAAGTTCCCTGCTCAATGCACTTCAGCAGGTCTCTATTCGTGGCAGCAATAACACGTACATCCACTCTGGTAACGCGTGAACCGCCCACGCGTGTAATTTGCTTTTCTTGAAGCACTCGGAGCAACTTTGCTTGAATATTCATACCAATATTTCCAACCTCATCGAAGAAAACTGTTCCACCGTTTGCTACCTCTAAACGTCCATATTTTGTTTCAGTTGCACCTGTAGAAGAGCTTTTAACCTGGCCGAATAACTCATTTTCAAACAGGCTTTCCACTAAATTTCCACAGTCTACCACAATAAATGGTTTATCATTTCTATTGCTTTGGCTGTGAATGGCCCTGGCTATCAACTCTTTGCCGGTTCCGGCCTCTCCGGAAATCAAAACGTTACTATCCGTAGGCGCTACTTCTCCTGCAAGCCGTGCAACCTCAAGCATCGGCGGGCTTTGCCCGATAATTACGTCTGCCCCAATTCTATCCTTTAACTGCGCACGAAGTAAAATGTTCTCAAGCGAAAGCCTTCTTTTTTCCAGTGCACGATTGACTATCAGCCGCAAGCTCTCCGGAGTGAAAGGTTTCGGAATATAATCATAGGCGCCCGCCTTCATAGCCTCAACAGCCGTTTCCACAGTAGCGTAACCGGTGATGACCACTACCACAATTTCCGGCTCTTCTTCTTTTATCCTCTTCAATACATCCATACCGTTCAAACCAGGCATTTTCAGGTCAACGATTACAAGGTCGAACGATTCTTTCTCAAGCATAGCCAGACCTTTAATACCATCCTCGGCTACCTCTACTTTATTGCCTTCTCGCGACATGGCCTGCTGGCACGAGTCACGTATCGTCTCCTCGTCATCGATGACTAAGATATTAGTTTGGCTGTACATTTAAACTCTCCTTTCGATATATAGGTAATCTTATAATAAAGGTAGTTCCCTTACTTGGTTCGCTTTTCACTTCTATTGTACCTTTATGCCTGGTTATAATTCCATAACTAACGGCTAATCCAAGCCCGGTTCCATGTCCGACTTCCTTTGTAGTAAAAAAAGGGTCGAATATCTTCTCGCAATTCTCAGGCTGAATACCACAGCCGGTATCGATAAATTCAATTTCTATATGTTCATTATCGTCTGTTATCCTGGTTGTAATCTTCAACTCACCTGTTCCTTCCATCGCCTCTGCTGAATTAAGTACGATATTCGTGAATACCTGCTGCATTTGACCAACATCCACCAACACCTTTGGTAAAGAGGGACTAAAAATTTTGTTTATATGAACATTATGGAATAATGCCTGATTTTCAACTATGCCTAATGTCCTCTCCAAAATCCCGTTTATGTCTGACTCTTTCATGGTCGGCTCACTTTGACGGGCAAAATCCAGCAAACCTCTGACGATATCCCTACAACGCGAGGCCTCCATTACAACTTTTTCCAGATTCTTAATCCTCACATCTTTTCCCTTCCCCTTCATATCCTCTAATGCCAGGTGAGTGTACATCAACACAGCCCCCAGTGGATTGTTTATTTCATGAGCCACTCCCGCTGCCAACTGACCCAGCGTGGCCAACCTCTCCGATTTCATTATTTGTTGACTGGCGTATTCCTTTAACTTTTCATCTCTTTCTTTCAGTGAAGAAGCCATAAAATTGAATGTTTCTGCCAGCTCTGCTATCTCGCTGCTTCCCGTAATTTTTGTCCGGTAGTCAAGGTTACCCCTTGCCCATTCATGCGACGCGGACACCAAATCGCGAATCGGATGAAGCAAACCCCTGGCTAAAAAACTGGAAACAATAAGTGCCATTGCCATCCCCGCAAACATTATCCCTAAAAATACGGCAATTGCCCTTTCCTGCATATCCGTAAATTTCTCTTCCAGAATACCAACATACAAAATGCCGATTATTCTGCCTCTGATATCCTTTATCGGTTCATAGGCAGATATGTACCAGTTATTCACCACGAACGCCCTGTCTACCCAAGGCAGACCTTTAACAAGCACCTGCTCGTATACCTCTTGTGACACACGTGTACCAATTGCCCGGCTTCCATTTTCTTTTTTAACATTGGTTGAGATTCGCAGGTCTCCTTGAAAGATAGTTGCGGTGCCGATATCTTTTCCTTTATATCTTACGCCTTGATATACAGTATCTTTGACCTTATCAACAATCTTGTAGTTCCTGTTGAGTAAATTACCTCCGTAAAGTACTCCAAGTAATCTGCCATCATATCCCAAGACAGGCGCAGCCGCCTTTATCATCATTCCCGAAGTTTGCTCTGTTTCCGGGTTTGCCTTTGCTTTTGGCGTGGGTATAAATTTTATATATGCCCGCCCGGCTAACTCTGCATCCTCCTTTAAAAGTTCCTCCCTTGACACTATATCTGTTCCAGCACAAACTTGTCCGCTTGACAATACGTAGCTTACAAGCTCATCATCTATTCGTTCGCCTTCGATAACAATGGGATTTCTGGTACTGACAATAATCCGTCCATTTTCATCCGTTAGCGTCAATATATCCAAGGATTCCATCTTCCTTATCTCATTCAGCTCTATTAGCAATCTGTCTGTATCATCTGCTGAAATAACGTCTTTAATAAAAAACCTCAGGGCAGTGAAACGTACTATGTCTCTGATGTTTTCGATTTCTTCCCGGTATATCTCACGCGCAGAGTTCAAATCATGTTTGACCTTGTCCTGAGCCTGATTGATTATCCCTTTGCCGATTAATCGCATAGCTACCAAGGTAGCAATCAGCCCGCATATAATAATTACTGCCAAAAAACTTATAACCAGCTTTGTTCTTAATGAGATTTTCATAAATCTTCTCAAAAAATCCCCAAAAAGGCCTTAAGTAGCTAATTTGCTTTCCTTTGCCTATCTGAACATTTTATTTAAACCGCAGAAAAAAGCAAATGCAAACCAACGCCCCATTCAGCCAAAAATTTATTTTGGGACTTATTTTCGCGAAATACCAAATAAGGACTTGAAGTAGCTTTTTATCCAGTTCCAGTGCAAAATGATATGCACAGTCATTAGAACTACAAAAAAGACCGCCAAATAGAAGTGAATATCGCCCCATTCATGCCGGCTCATCGACCAGAAGTTCTTTATGTGCTCTCTTCCAAGACCTTCGTGCAGCTGCCGCCCACGCCCACCGGTGCCGGGCGGTAACACGAACTTGATAATAATGCCGGTAAAAGCCAGGCCTATCAGATTCAAAAAGCTAACCAAATCAACAATAAAATTTAATGTAGAACGCTTCATATCGTAATTCCCCTATTGATTTTGCTATAAGTCAAACCACCTTAAAATCTCGTAACAAAGGTATATGAATATAATACGGAAAGAGAAAATTCTTATCAAGCTAAAAAAGCTTGTTTCGGCAGGACAATTAGGGTATAGAAATAGCATTATTATTGCTGTGCAAGCAGGAATTTATGTGTTTATGCTTAATTTGCCTGCACGCAAATTAATCAGGGAGATAGAAAATGATGTCATTGACTATAGCATTAGCCGACTTATGGAAAGGCGAAATAATCAAAGGAAATGAAATTTGGCGGTTTGGTCTTGTCTTGTTAATCTCGCTGGTAACACTGGCCATAGGGCGAATTGTCCAGTTTATCGTCAATTCCTACGCCCAAAGGCTTGCCGAAAAAAGGGGTCTCAGCCCTCTAAGTCTATGTCTTAAATCTCTCGCTAATCCAATTTATGTAGCAATATTTGCAGCCGGAATATACTTTGCCAAAATCCCTTTATTCTTTCACGATGAGACCGGGATTCGAACTGTCATCAGTAGTGGCTGGACAGCAATTGCTCGAGTGTTAGCCGCCATTGCCGCCGCCTATGCACTTTATCGGTTAGTTGATGTAATTGAATACTATCTAAATCGCCTCGTCGGCAAAACAGAGACAAAACTTGATGATATGCTTGTACCTATAGTTCGCAAAGCCCTGCGGATAACAATAGCGATTGTTGCCGTTCTTCTTATAAGCGAAAATATCTTAGGCGCGAATGTCAAGTCGCTTTTGCTTAGTGCCGGCGTCGGCGGCATAGCAATTGCCCTGGCCGCCAAGGATACTATTGCTAACTTTTTCGGCTCTATAACCATCTTTACCGACCGGCCTTTTCAAATGGGTGAGCTTGTAAAGATTGGTGAGCATATAGGGCCGGTCGAGGAAGTCGGCTTTAGAAGCACACGCTTGCGCACACTGCAGGGACATCTCGTTACCATACCAAACAGTGTAATAGCAAATTCGCCCGTCGAAAATTTAGGAAAACGCCCCTTTATTCGCAGGACATCTAATATAACTATAACTTACGATTCAGGCCATACAAAAGCGAAAAGGGCAGTTGAGATTATAAAAGATATTCTCGCTGATATCCCTGAGGTAAACACCGACCCGGAGAAGCCGCCGAGAGTATTCTTTAACGAGTTCAACGATTGCTCATTGAATATTTATATGAGTTACTGGATAAAACCAGCCGATTACTGGCTGTACCACGAAGTAAATCAGCGTGTCAATCTGGAAATAATGAAGCGATTTGAAGCCGAGAAAATAGAATTTGCCTTTCCCACACAGACGCTTTATCTAAAGAAGGACTCATAAATCGTGGATGCGTCATTGCGGGTACGCATAACTCATTTACCATTAACCCATCCACCGGTTAATCCTCAGATTTCTCTGCTCTTGTCTTAATTAGCTCTGGTCCGCTAAACTCGGTTGCTTCAAACTGCCGCTTTTCAGTCTCCGACAGATTTGTCAGAACTGGCGACTCCAGTGGTTCCATTGGTTCAATAATCCACGGGGTTACAAATACGACTATTTCGCTGTTAATCGTTTCTTCGCCTTCAAACTTAAAGAGCAAACCAATCAATGGCAAATCACCCAGTAAAGGTATTTTGTTAATCTGATGGGAGACATCCTTTTTGCGCAACCCGCCTAAAACTATTGACTGGCCGTTCTTGACTAATAACGTTGTATCAGCTTCACGCTTAGCGATGATCGGCTGAGGAAATCCTAACCCTCCGACCAGTACATCACCTGTATCGACACTAAAGTCTGGCTTCAGTTGCAGTCTAATCATGTTATCTTTTGTAATAATATGTGGCGTAACCTCAAGCGTAACACCAACCTCTTTGAAGCTGGTTGTTCCGAAACTATTCTGGCCTCCTTGCGTAAGCTGTTGGTAGGGTATCTCCTCGATTATCTTGAACAATGCTGTTTCGTTATCAAGCACCAGTATCCTCGGGTTAGCCAGGAGCTTGGCCTGGATATCTTCCTTCTGGGCTCTTAATACCGCATCGATATCAATAGCACTGTTAAGCCAACCAAAACGAAGAGCTCCTATTGCACCTTCAGTTTTGCCGGTCGACCCGCTAAACAAACCTGTTATAAACGGGTCGCGGTCATTTTCGGGATTTGCACCAACTGTCGATACTCTGCCTGTGCCATATGCTTCTTCCCCTCCAGTTGTAAATATGGTATCACGGCCTGCCTGCCATTCGACGCCAATGTCCAGGCGGTCTTTGCTGGTAATATCGTAGATTCTTGCCTCAACCAATACCTGAGGTGTCATGCGGTCAATCTCCTCAATAAATTCATCTATGGCCTTAATTCGGCTTTCAGTATCGCTAATTATTAGATTGCTGGTGCCCTTAACATAGGTCAGTGCGCCCTGTGATGACTTGAATTTACCTAAAGCGCTTGCGACCTCCGCTACATCTGCATAAGTAATTCGATAGGTTTTCGTTACAATCTTTTCGACCACCTCAATAATTTCACTGGCGAGCGCCACCCTTATCATATTCCTGCTTGTTACATACTCATAGCCGTGTGCAGCAAGAATATTGTCCAGCGCCTCTTCCAGCGGCACATCAGTCAGCTTAACGGTCACAATTCCGGTAACCTTGGGGCTTTTGATAATGTCCACGTTCGCCTGGTCGGCCATTAGCATTAGCGCATCTTCGATAGCCGTATTTCTGAACTCAACGCTTATCCGTTTCTTCATCCGCTGCTCAAGCGACAAGGCCCCTTCTTCCCCAGGTTCCGCTGCTGGTTCTGCTTCTGGTTCTGCTGTCAGCTCCACCGCTGGTTCTGCCGCTGGCTCCACTACTGGTTCTGCCGTTGGTTCTGCCGCAGGTTCTGCCCCAATTTCTCCTGTTGTGATAGCGCAGGTCAAACAAACAAATGCAAGAAGCAGCAAAAGCTTTCCACAGGATGGCCAAGCCCATAATCGGCCATATTTTAACATAAAGTTTTTCATGGTAGTTCCTTTTACAAATTAACGGTTAAGCGACACCGTATTCATACTACTGGGTCCCCCTTTAACGTTGAACCTTTTGGGCCCATCTTTTATCATTCAATTCAAACTCAACATTATCTTGATGTATTTTTATAATACTTGCGCCCGATATTATGTCACCCTCATGTACTATTTGATTACCAACTACCGCAGCAGGATTGTCCCTGCTGTATACGATACCTTTTACGATTAGGTTTGCAGACTTTCCGACTTCCATCGTTCCATTTTCCGGTCTAACAACCGCTACCAAAGCTGATTGCATAGGGTCACGAAGTCCTGCCGGATACGGCTCCGGAATCTGCCAATCAATCTTACCTTTATAGTCGGCAGCTACCTTGGTCAGCTCGCCTTCATCGGGCTCAGATATCTTAGACCTTTTGAAGACCGGCATAAGAACATAAAAAAGTACTATAATAAGAATCGGCACCAGTATTACCATTACCTTTTGCTTTGAGGAGATGGCGCCTTTCTCCGGTTGAAAAAGCTTATTCTTTATCTTCTGCCAGGTCCGATGCCAGGGGGATTTCCCAAGAGTTTTTGCGACAGCCCTAGCTTTCGGTTCTTTCGCTGCGGCAACTCTATGTATGGGCTGCACAGATGGCTCTGGTTTCGCAGTTCCAGGAATCTGGCGTTCTGGGACTGGCGGCCTTGCAGAAGCATCGCCGGTATGGGCTGGTTTAGAAGCACCAGAAGGATGTTTGGCAACGCCGCCTCCAGGTATCGGCACACCTTCAAATATCGACGAGATTTCCTTGTGCAATCCTGCCTTATGTTTATTTTTATGCTCACTCTCTGTCATTACTTATCTCCTCAACCAAAGCTTTGTATTCGGCAGCCCCCTTGCTTGAAGGGGCATAAGTCAAAACGGACTCGCCGGCACTTGGGGCTTCAGCCAACTTGACGGTCCTGTGAATTACCGTATCAAACACCAAATTACCGAAATATTCTCTCATCTGGTGTTGTATTTGTTTGCTTAATGTCGTCCTGCTATCGACAAAAGTCAGCAATAAACCAAGGATTTTTACGTCACAAGGATGAAAACGCTCTCGGATAATATTGACAGTCTGCAGCAGTTGTTTTAAACCTTCCATCGCATAATAATGTACCTGAACAGGCACGATAACATCAGTGCTCGCTACAAGCGCGTTAAGAGTCAAAAGACCCAGTGACGGAGGACAATCAATAACACAAATGTCATATTTGTCCTTAACGGTGTTGAGCTGTTCGCTCAAGACAAACTCTCTTCCAAACACAAGGGTTAGTTCAAGCTCAGCTCCTGCGAGCAATATATTACTTGGCGCCAGATCAAGCAATTCGACATTAGTATCTATTATAATACTGGAAAGCCCATTTCGGTTGTCCGTAAGAGTAAGAGCATGATAGATAGTCCCGGTTAGCCTGTCAGGATTACGGCCCAAACCTAAAGTTGTATGTGCCTGAGGGTCAAGGTCAATTACCAGGACCCTTTGGCCCTTTTGGGCAAGGCCGGCAGCAAGATTAACCGAAGTTGTTGTCTTGCCACAACCACCTTTCTGATTTGCTATTGCTATTGTTCTCATATCTTCATACCACAAACTCACACTGAAAACCCATCAGTGCTCTTACATCTCCTGCTTTGAGCCGGTTTCTATGAACCTATCTGTTCAGCCAAAACCTTGACATCGTTTGTTTGTTCGGTCAAAATCCTGTCATTCAATATTTCTTCAGCCAGAACTACATATTCAATAGCACCTTTGCTTTTCGGTGCATAAGTCAAAACTGGCTCACCTGCGCTTGGGGCCTCAGCTAATCTTGTTGTCCGGTGAATGACCGTATCGAATACCAAATCCCCAAAGAACTCTCTCATCTGACGTTGAACATCCCTGCTCAAGGATGTACGCTCTACAAAAGTAAGTAGAACACCCAGGATCCTCAGCTTGGCATTGAATCGTTCATTAACAATATCCACTGTCTCAAGCAGCTGCCTTAATCCTTCGATTGCATAGTAATGGGTTTGTACGGGTATTATTAAATCAGTGCTTGCAACCAATGCATTGAGAGTCAGCAAACTCAGTGAAGGCGAGCAGTCGATAACGCATATATCGTAATTATCTTTTATGGAATCAAGCTGTTGCTGCAGCACATATTCCCTTCCATAGACTGTTGCCAGCTCAAACTCGACACCAGAAAGTAAGATATTACTCGGAGCCAGACTTAGTCCTTCCACTCTTGTATCAACTATAGTCTTAGCTATTGGTACTTGGGCTCTGGATAATGGTATTTGCGCATTAGTTAGCGCGTCATAGATTGTTTTCTCAAAGTCTTCAGGATTATATCCAAGCCCTAATGTAGTATGTGCCTGTGGGTCGAGGTCAATTATCAGGACTTTATTTTGCAAGCTGGCAAAAGCAGTGGCGAGGTTCACCGCAGTAGTCGTTTTGCCACAACCGCCTTTCTGATTTGCTATTGCTATTGTTTTCATATCTTTACACCGTAAACTTGTGCCGAGAACTTTTCGGCGTTTTTAATTGCCCTACTGTTTTTTGACAAAAACCGCCACGTTTAAACTTGCCCGATGCTGAAAGTCCTCTTCATTCCTTGAGCGAGTTACTGTGAACTCATCTACGAAGATAACCGGCCTGTGTCTCTCAAGCGTATTGAGGAAAACAGCAAACTGGTTGAACCGGGCCGTGAAGCTAATATCAATGGAACTCTCGCATATATAGTCATAATTAGGTATTATTGAAACTCCACCCTTACCTTTAGCTTTGATATTAAACGAAGATATTTGTTGCTCTCTGGCTATCTCACCTATATCGAAGGTCAGATTAGCCGAATCCTCGAAATCAACAACAAAATCCTTCAAGCTGCTTTGTAGCTCCTCAATCTGTTGTTTTATTTGGATTTTGGTTTCCTCTTTGTCTGCTTTTAATGCAGCTTGATACTGCTGTTTTCTCTCTGCGAGATCTTTTTCAATCTTTTTTCTGCTTTTGCTCTGTGGTGCCAGTACAAGCATATATATAAGTAGAAGCAGCATCAAGCAACCTGCCCATATCAACGCCACTGTCGTTAAGTTTTTCTTATAAATCGGCTTCATATAAGACCTACTACATTCCCGGCTTAAAGATGCAATCTATCTCGTAAGAGACAACAGCTTTGTTATCAAACCTGGTAGTCTTCTGCGAAACTCCAATGTTTTCGAGCTTCGGCCCGAGCAAAGATGACAACCAAAGACGGTCCCGAAACTCCCTAACCGCTTCCCCACTATGGTCAAGTGGGCTTCCGTAAATACTCATGTGCAACGTTCTTATCGGGACAGTGATTTCAATCATCTCTTCGGGGTTATCTTCTTTCGGAACCTTTTTTCTTACAGTACTCTTTTTTACACTAATCCCAGACAGCACCACCGAATCCGGTATATTCCCTACTATTGCAGCCAAAATAGACGACCATTGAGTATGCCTATAGATAGAGGACTGAACTTCCGCCAAGCAGTTACTGTAAACGATTTTCTCTTCCTCGAGCGATTTTTGCAGCTTGATAGAACCCGACAATTTGTCAATCTTTGCATCATAATTAACTATATCCTGTTTCTTAATGGATATAACAATCCGGCTGCGTAGATAATAGCTGAACATTGCTATTGTTATAATAATTGGCACAGCCAGGGTTACTGCGGCAATAACTATGCCTTCAGGCCTGCTTTTCATCGGCAGGCCCTGTCCCTTTAACAAATCTATCGTGAACATATCAGATTGACCTCATAGCTAAG
>CAYSJK010000025.1:0-17700 GCA_964431375.1 uncultured Pirellulales bacterium | reverse complement strand
TTTTGATGTTTTTGTGCCGAGCGGCGGGCTGCTTTTCCCTGCCGGGCTTATAGGAGTTTGGGATGGAATCTTCGGATGGAATCAGTCTGCTAATGTCCCGACAACATTCGATGAATGGTGTACTGTAGCAGTTGATGTCTCCGACCGGGATAATATGGGCTTGAGCAGAATTGATTCCCTTGTTTTTGAAGACATGGGCGAGCCGTGTGACATATCAGGAACGCTTTTCGTTGACAACGTCCGATTGCGATGCATCAATCCTGCTTATTATGGGCTGACCGCTACTGGTCATGACAGCAGAATAGATTTGCAATGGCGGCCGGTATCAACTCCAACTTTACAGGGTTATAATATATATCGTGCTGATGCATATAACGGGCCTTTTATCAAACTGAATGATTCACTTCACACTGTCTCTGTTTATAGTGACTTTTTTGGAATAAATGGCCGGACGTATTATTACTATATAACATCGGTACTTAGTGGCGGGGAAACTGCGCTATCTGATATTGTATCGGCCACTTCTTATGTTATGACCGATGAGCAGCTTCTTACTTCTGTGCAGGAGGCAACATTCAGGTATTTTTGGGATTTCGTACATCCGGTTAGTGGATTGGCAAGAGAAGGATTTAAGCACAGCCGTGACATTGTTACTACCGGTGGCTCAGGTTTCGGATTGATGGCTGTTATTGTCGGTGTCGAACGTGGGTTTGTCAGCAGGGCTGAAGCTGCCGACCGAATTCTGAAGATTTTGACTTTCCTGGATGACCAGGCAGCTCGTTATTACGGTGTCTGGGCGCACTGGCTTAACGGTGCCACCGGTGAGACGATTCCTTTTGGCGGCTCCGGCCCCGAGGATAATGGTGGTGACATTGTCGAGACGGCTTTTTTAGTACAGGGGATGCTTACTGTCCGGCAATACTTCGATTCGGATGACCCCGTAGAGACAGAGATCCGCAGTTTGGTTACTAAAATGTGGGAAGAAGTACAATGGGATTGGTATCTGCGTTATCCGGGCGGCGAAGTGCTTTACTGGCACTGGTCGCCGGATTACGGCTGGGCGATGAACATGCCTATTATTGGTTATAATGAGTGCATGATTGCTTACTTGCTGGCCATTGCTTCGCCGACTCATCCTATACCTGCCTCTTGCTATTACAATGGCTGGGCGCGTGAGTGGTGGTATGCGAACGGAAGTACCTACTATGGTTATCCTCAATGGGTTGGGCCGGAATATGGGGGGCCGCTTTTCTGGACGCATTATTCCTTCCTTGGATTTGACCCACGCGATAAATGCGATGACTACTGTGATTACTTCGATAACAGCCGTAATATTTCTCTGATTAATCGTGCACACTGCATTGCGAATCCCAATAATTTTGCCGGCTACAGTGGGTTAGTATGGGGTCTGACCTCCAGTTGCAATCCATGGGGGTATCTGGCCCATTCACCGACTGAAGATAACGGTACGATTGCCCCAACCGCTGCCTTGAGCGCGATGCCTTATACCCCAGCTGAGTCTATCGCCACTCTGAAACATTTCTATCATAACTATGGCGATAAGCTTTGGGGGCCATTTGGTTTCTACGATGCCTTTAATCTGCAGGAGAACTGGTTCTCGGATACCTACCTGGCAATCGATGAAGGGCCGATTGTGATAATGATTGAAAACTACCGCACCCGGGTATGCTGGAACCTGTTTATGGCTAACCCTGAAATTCAGCCGATGCTCGAAGCTATCGGCTGGACTGTATCTGTGCTGCCTCCACCGTAGTGAGCTTAATTGGCTTATGATGATTTCGAGTCTGACCGGGAGGCCCGATTGCAGCGATGTAATTAAAAAGCTTGGGAAAAATGGTTATGCGTTGAGGAAAAAATAAAGTATAATGCTTTGTATTGTGTATGTTTGTGCCTGCGAAAGCAGGTATCGTATATTTTATTGCGATTATTAGAGCTATTTTCTATTAGGAGCAGATATGTCAGGTCATTCACACTGGGCGGGAATAAAATATAAAAAGGCGGCGGTCGACGCGAAGCGCGGCAAAATGTGGAGCAAGGTAGCTCGAATGATAATCGTAGCAGCCAAGAGCGGCGGCGGAGACCCTTCTGCGAATCTGTCTTTGCGGTATGCAATCGACAAGGCCAAGGCGGCCAATATGCCGAAGGATACGATTGAAAAGGCCATTAAAAAAGGAACCGGCGAATTAGAGGGAGTTAATTTTGAAGAGGTGCTGTACGAGGGATACGGGCCGAGCGGTGTGGCTATAATGGTCGAGGTGTTGACGGATAATCGTAACCGGACTACGCCGGAAATTAAAAGAATCTTTGAAAAGCACGGCGGCTCGTTAGGGGCAAGCGGTTGTGTCGGCTGGATGTTCAGCAAGAAGGGGCTGATTACAGTGAGCACGGATAACATCGGTGAAGATGAGCTTCTGGAAATTGCCCTGTCAGCAGGTGCAGACGATATGCAAAATACGGGGCCGGTTTACGAATTGACCTGCGACCCTGCTGCTTACGAAGAATTGAAAAAGACTCTGCAGGAAAAAGAGATACCAACCGAGGTAGCCGAAATTTCAATGATGCCGCTGAACACGGTGCCTGTCAATGATGAGCAAACCGCCAGGAAGATAATTTCCCTGATGGAGGCGTTTGAAGACCACGACGACATTCAGAATACATCCGCAAATTTTGACATACCTGATGAGATAATAGCTCGTATCTCGTAATGTGCATCTATGTGTTGTATTTGGTTATGGAGTTGATTCTTTGGTGAGAAGTTCTACACGCTGTTTTGCGTTGTTGTGTTTGTCTTCATCTAATCTGCTTACAATTTTGCGATTGGGGTACATTGTCTTGAATTGTCTGCGGAAGCTGTCTTCGATATCGATTGCGTTTTTGTAGTGAGTGATAGCGGCATCGGTTTTGTTCAGTTTCTCGGCGATTTGCGCGAGTTCAAACTGGATTTCTGCTGAGCCGGGATAACATTGTACCGCCCGAAGCTCCCAGTCGTAAGCTTCTTTGGTCTGGCCAAGCAGGTCATAGACTGTGCTTAGTTTCTCGTAGCTTTTGAAGTCTGCACTGTCGCGAGCAGTTGCTCCGAGAAAGCACAGTTCGGCTTTTTTGAGAAGATTGGATTGCTTTTGTCCCGTATCGTAATAGTTCTGCAGATAAAGTCGGCCGTTCAAATAAAGTGCTGTCGGGCTTAGTTTATCATCATCAGCGGCGTCAGCCAAAAGGTTACAAGCCTGCTCGAAGAATCCCATTGATATATCACTATGGGCCTGCTGGATTTTCGTGGTACTTGCTGCTACCGGAATAAGGCAGTATTTCAGATATGCCCAGGATATTGCCGCTGTGATTATCAGCACAATCACTTTTGCAAAAGGAGCCGGTTTTAAGATAATAGACGGTTGTTGTTTTTGATTAATTTGTGTCGCAATTAAGGCGGCTATTGTCGCACAGAATATTGTTAGGACAGGCGGTTCGAAGATTGCAAAGTCTATTAGATTGTGCAGCATTACGCCCAGGACCGCACAAAAAAGGGCGGCGGTGATAATACTCGTATTGCGTATTGTGTATTGCGTATTGCGTGTTTGTTTTTTTCCGTTTGAAGTCAGAAGCCAAAATCCGATGAAAAATGCAGCTACAGGGGCAATGTATAAAGTTAATATCATATAAAGCATCACTTCGAAAGTATCGCCAAGTTCCGAACGTATAATCATTGGTCTGATAAGCAACAAGGCGGCAGAAATAACAAACAGATAAATAATGGCGAGAGTTCTAAATCCCGGCAGATGCCTGTGAGCTTGCGGAGGAGGGCTTTTCTCGATGCTCGATGATGGAATTATTCTCCATAATGGTATCAGGAGCATAGCCAGAAATCCGATTAGGCCGAGCGGGCCATATTGGGTCAGGATACCGAGCAGGAAATTGTGCGGGTCTGCAACAGATTCGAGTGCCTCTGCGGGTTTGTAGTGAGGGTAGAAATGTGCGAAGTTGCCTGGGCCAACGCCGGTGAGGGGATGGTCGGCATACATTTTCGCCGATGCTTGCCAGTACTGCCATCTGACGAGCATTGAATTGCCGCCCGGCAGTCGGCCGTGAGTCAAACCATACCAGGCGACGACGCAGCCGCCTGCGATAAAAAGCAGTAAGCAGCCAATTAATATAATTTTATTGTAAGCTTTTAGCCGGTTGCCGAAGCGAAGATACGAAAAAAACAATACTAAAGCGAAGAGCTGTCCGATGATTGCGCCTTTGCTGGCTGTAAAAGCAAGGTTGAGTAGAATGACCGCTACGATTACACCGCAGGAGTAGAGGTACAGTGGTTTGAAAGAGTCGGATTTGCGATTTTTGAATTTTTCAATAAATAAAGCGATAGCGGCAAAAGATGCCATCAATAGAAATGAGCCGGCGGAGTTGCTCGTTGTGAAAAAGCCGCGGATGCCTCTGGAATAGAGCCGATGCTCGATGAGAAAATGCTGGAATGTGTTTGGCTCTATGCCGAGCGGTTCAAGTAATGTCTGCGGAGCTTCTTCATATTGGTCAATTGTCATCTGGTTGCTGAGGAAGAGCTGCTCGGCTGATTGATATGCAGAAACGATGGCTAAGGCGGCAATGACGCAGAGCAGCAATTTTACTTTTAAATGAGAATCGAGTATTTGTACCAGCAGAATGGTCATAATGAGCGGGGCGAGTAATGTTATAATGCTGGTTATTGCAAGTCGCTTATTTGGAGCGGCAAATCCTGAAATAACGGCAGCTATGCAAAACAAACACAGACCGAATTCTATTCCTGAGAGACGGTACAGAAATTTACCGCTGCAAAAACTCCATATAAGCCAAAGGATAAATGAGAATATTAGAACAGACGATACGGATAAAGTGTAAATGTTGTCACTGATATTTCCCAGCATTGATGATTGTATTGCTGGTCCTTCGGTCAATGTGGCGCGAAGTGCAATTACACAAAGACAGACGGCGAAGAGAATGTATTCTAAAACCAGCAGGCCTTTGCTTTTGGACAAGCTCGAATTAGTTACCGGTTTTATCATCTTTTGAAGTACTTTCAAGAATAGCGATAATGGCTAATACCATAATTGTCTGTGTGAAGATTAGTATGACACCGGCGAGACTTACCTGGTATAGAAATGTTGCGCCAAGACCCGTGCAAAGGGTAGCTAAGTATAAAGTCAGGACTGTTTGGGTGTCTGTTAGTCCGTGCCTTTTTAATCGGTGAGAGAAATGCTGAGTGTCACCGATGAAAGGGCTTTTCCCCTGGCTTAAGCGGAGCAATGTTACGCTGATAAAGTCATACAGAGGTACAGCCATAACGAGAAAAGGCATAAAAACTACATACCATTGTCCGGATTGTGCCTGGTGGTAATAAGTAGTGCGCAAAGTCAGCATTGCAACAAAAAAACCTGTTACAAGAGAGCCGGCATCGCCCATAAAGATTTTGGCCGGGGGAAAATTGAACAAAAGGAAGCCGAGCAATGTCCCTATAAGGACAATTGCCAGCCCGCCGACAAAGACCTGGCCGCTTAATGCGGCAGCGGTAAACAAAATGGAGCTGGCTATAACTGCGATACCGGCACAGGCGCCATCCATATTGTCGAGAAAGTTAAAGGCGTTAATAATCAGGACAATCCAAACGGCTGAGATGGCGGTGGTAATTATTTTGTTTTCGATGAAAAGCTCGACTCGAATGTCTGCAAAGGCGGCGGCTATTATGGCGACTGCGAATTGAACGATAAGTTTGGAATACGGGCTGAGAGATTTTATGTCGTCCAAAAGACCCAGAGCAAACAATATAAAAATGCAGAGAAATAAAAACCAGAGCTGGTTTATTTTGGCTAAAAAGTCAGCGAGTTCTATATTAGCGGTTTGGGCAAGGCAATTGAGATGGACGGGAAAGACTTTTATTGCAATTGTAGCAACGAGGATGAAAGCCATTAGTGTAATGAAGATTGCAATACCGCCGCCGAGAGGGACAATGTCTCTGTGGTATCTGTCCTGCGATGGATGGGCTGCAAAGCCGGCACGGGTAGCAAGTTTTTTTGTAACGGCCGTCAGAATTACAGACAGGATAAAAGAGCCGAACAGTAAAATTAGTGCTGATATTGTTGTCGTTTCGATTTTAATTGCTCCAGTAATCGGGTTCTGACTTTAACAAAAAAGTCGAAGTAACACTGCTGAGTATAATCCGGATAGGTGTAAGGCAGAGACTGCCAGGCGCCTTTATCGAAAACAAGTGTAACTTCGGCATACATTTTTTTACCGATATATATACGATGGGAGTAGTTTTTTGTTGTGGCTAAAACGAGCTTCGATGGCTCGATTATACCGGGGTCCAGATTTACCGGCCTTGAGACAGGAAGGGCCAGAGACTTGGCAAGTTTTTGTTCGAGCTTGTTTGTTTTATGTTTGATTTTAGCCAATTTTCCGGGGTCGATTAACCGTTCGATAGTGACAAACTGCCTTAGGATATGCGGGCCTGTCTGGTCTTTATAGTAATCTGTCTGGGTGAATGGCCAGACGTCACTTGTAAAATCAATATTTCCGAATTTATTTTCGATGGTTTCTATGGCAACATGCAGGCACTGGTGTTCGGATGCCAAAATTGCGACTATTAACTTTACCGGCTTGGGCTCTTTTAGGTCCCACATTGGCACTTCTTAGTTTTTTAAGATGAGGACGTTTTTATTGTTTTTGTATTGTGATTTTAGTTTCTCTTTTAGTGAATTTACAATTTCAATCGTTTTATCCGCTGCTTTTTCAATCGGGACGGTATGGCTTTTTTCTTCTGCGCGGAGCTTGATTTCGATATTGCCGTCGGCGACGGATTTTCTACCGACTGTAACTCTTACCGGTATGCCGATGAGGTCGGCATCTTTGAATTTTACTCCGCCGCGAAGGTCACGGTCATCGAGAAGAACGTCAATTCCGGAGTCGAGCAGTTTCCGATAGATGTTTTCAGCCGTTTTTGCAACGTCCGGCTCATCCTGATTTACGCTGGTTACTATGACCTCAAAGGGTGCGATGCTGATTGGCCAGATAATGCCGTTTTTGTCGTTGCTGATTTCAATTGCAGCGGCAAGGATACGGTTTATGCCGATGCCGTAGCAGCCCATAATGCAGGGCCTTTCCCTGCCGTTTTCATCGAGGAATTTTGCCCCGAGCTTTTCGGAGTATTTTGTTCCGAGCTTGAAGACCTGGCCGACCTCAATACCCTTTTTGAAAAGAAGCTTTTTACCGTTATGCGTATCACCTTCGACCGCATAGCGGATATCCGCGGTAGTAACGTTTTTGCCTTCGAGCGGAAAATCTCTGCCGGGCACAACATTTTTAACGTGGTAATCTGTCTTATTAGCGCCTGTTACTCCGACAGTCATCGCTGCGACGGCATAATCGATAATCAGCTTATCAACCTTTTTTTCCAATCCCATCGGACCTGCAAAACCGACCTTGGCGCCGGTTAATTTTTCTATATCTTCCGGTTCTGCTAACTCAACGTGTTTGCCACCGATAGCTTGTGTTAGTTTTTCTGGATTAACGTCACAGTCACCTCGAACTAAAACGGCGATTACTTCGTTACCTGATGAGTAGATGAGGGTTTTAATCATATCCTTTGGCTGTGTTTTTAGAAACGCGCAGACGGCTTCGATAGAGCCGATATTAGGAGTATGAACTTCTTCTGTCTTCTGTTTTCTGTCTTCTGTCTTCTGTTTCGTCAGCGGGTCAACGGCGGCCCTTTCAAGGTTTGCTGCGTAAGAGCCGTCTTCGGTATAAACGATTGTATCCTCGCCGGATTCGCAGGGGATAGTGAACTGGTGCGAGTCGGAGCCGCCCATCTCGCCGACTTCTGCCTCGACGATAACATATTCGAGGCCGCAGCGTTTGAAGATACGGCAATAAGTTTCGTACATTATCCTGTAAGTTTCATCGAGACTCTTCGGGTCGGCATTAAAGCTGTAGGCGTCTTTCATTATGAATTCTCGCGAGCGGACCGGGCCGAAACGCGGGCGGAACTCATCGCGAAACTTTGAGCTTATCTGATAGAGGTTGATGGGCAATTGTTTATAAGAATTTATCTCTCCTGCAGCGAGATAGGTTACGACTTCTTCTGCTGTAGGGCCGAGGACATTTTCTCTGCCGTGACGGTCGGTGAGTCGGCACATCGTTTCGCCATAATCAACATCTCGGCCGGTTTTTTGCCAAAGCTCTATCGGCTGTAGGGCCGGCATAAGGATTTCCTGGGCGCCGGATTTGTTCATTTCCTCGCGGACGATTTCGATGGTCTTTAGCAGACTTCGCCAGCCGAGGGGCAGGTATGTATATGTGCCGCTGGCGACTTTACGGATTAGGCCGGCTCGAATCATTAATTTATGGCTGATTGTCTCCGCATCGGAAGGGACCTCCTTGACCGTCGGTATGAACATTTGACTATACTTCATATTTCGTACCTCATCCGTCTCCCGTAGAAGTCTTACTTTGGAGGATGGATATATTGAATATCGTATTTTATCTCACATTTATAGCCCAAAGTATGAATAGTTGCAAGCCCCGTTAGAAATTTTCCCTTTCGGCTTCTTTAAAGATGCCTTGCTTTGGGTCTCTAATGGGATTTGTATTATCACCATGGAATTTCTAACGGGGCAAGCATATTTCGTTTTTGGTAGCTGAGACTTAAGAGGCTTTGAAAAAATGAAGGAAAATAGTCTTGGCAGTTTTTTCGTGTTCGGATAGAATTTAGTTACTCTCTCCGTGATTGTTTTGGAGGTGAACTGGTGAATCCAGGTTTATTGTTTGCAGAGCGATTTTCTGAATTGTTGAGAAAGTAAGGGAATAGGGTGAATAGCCCGTTGGGAACAAGTGTAGTGGGTTCTTTCGACTCGTTAGGTACGGAATTAAAGCCCGGCAATCGGCTTGGGAAGTACCGGCTGGAAAAGCTGCTTGGCACGGGAGGAAGCTGCGAGGTCTGGAGGGCCAAGGATTGTGTAGAAGATATTCTTGTTGCCTTGAAGATACCGCAGGTAGGTGTGACTGGCAGGCGTGATAACCAGCGTTTGTTTCGGGAGATTCGCCTGGTTGCCCAGCTGCGCCATCCGCATATATTGTCGGTTAAGAATGCTGATATTATCGAGGGCCATGCGGTTCTGGCGACAGAATTGTCGGTTAAGACATTGGACGATTGCTCTAAGCCGATGTCGGTAAGGCGGATATTATCAATAATTATTCAGGTGCTTGATGGGCTCTCCTATGCGCATCGGAGTCGGCTGGTGCACTGTGATGTAACTCCGGGCAATATATTTCTGTTTCCCGATGGCCGGGCTGCGCTGGGTGATTTTGGAATTTGCCTTAAACTCAAAGGCAGAATGGAAACTGTCGATGACTTCGGGACGCCTGGTTACGTAGCACCTGAGCAGGCGTACGGCAGGCCTACGTATCGCAGTGATTGTTTTGCGGCGGCTATAATTCTCTATGAGTATATCACCGGTGTTTTGCCACGCTGGCCTTTTCGCTGGCCGCCTCGAGGGCTAAAGCGTCTGCGGGAGCGGACAAATCTGGCTATGGTGAGATTTATGCGAAAGGCCCTGTCGGTTGACCCTACGAAGCGTTTCGCCAATGCTGAGCGAATGCTGGCGGAGCTGCGTGAGGCAATGCCGAAAGCCCTTCGAAGCGGGCTTGAGAGATTACAGAGCCGAACAAAGCCGGACTGGCAGAAGATGCGGCGGAAGGCCTTTATCAAGCGATACAGCAAAATTTTTCCTGTCCTTTTACGATGTGTAGAGTGTGGTGAGCCGATAGCTGAGAGCATGCTTATTTGCCCGTGGTGTGGCAGCAGTCGCAACCGATTCGACAGCCGTAGCCGGTTTAGCCATATTTGTACCCGTTGCCATAGAGGGGTATTGCCGGAATGGCGTTTTTGTCCCTGGTGTTATGGACCGGGATTTAAATCGCTAAGCTCTACCTCTTCGAGAGGTATTCGATATAACGCTCGATGTAAATATTGCGGCGGTAAACTTATGAGATTTATGCGTTATTGCCCATGGTGCCGCAGGAAGGTGCAGCGGCCCTGGCAGGTTCACCCTTTCCCTGAAATATGTAAGCGTTGTCGCTGGCCGGTGGATTCAGCTTATTGGAATTATTGTCCCTGGTGTCAACAGAGATTATTGCCTTGATAATCACTGCTGGAGAGTATATTATTTATCCCAAAGGATTATTTTTTGATTTTATGGAGTGAGCAATGGCGCACAAATTCATCAATGAGATTGAACCGGGGGAAGCAATCGACGATGTTTATCTGGCCAGAGACCCGATTCTTAGAAGCACAACGCGAGGTGATTTGTATATAGCAATGTTCCTTTCAGACCGCACGGGTCGGCTCAACGGGCGGATGTGGCAGGCGACCGAGGAGGTTTATAAGGCACTGCCGAAACCCGGTTTTGTAAACGTACAGGGAAGAAGCGAGCTTTATCAGAACAATCTGCAAATCATTATAAATAATATCAGTATCGTTGATACGAAGAAGGTCAGTCTGGAAGATTTTCTGTCACGAACGGATAAAGACACGAAGCAGATGTTTGAGGAGGTAAAAAAAATTATAGGTCGGATAAAAAATCCTCAATTAAAATCGCTCGTAGATGAATTTCTGGCAGATAAAGAACTGATGGAGAAATTTTGCAATGTCCCGGGCGGTGTAAAGCTGCATCACGATTATCTCGGCGGGCTGTTAGAGCATACGCACAATATGCTGCGAGTAGCGATTGCGATATTGCCGTTTTATCCTGATGTGCAGCCGGATTTGGTTTTGGCTGGGGTTTTTCTTCACGATATCGGTAAGACCGAGGAGCTTTCGTATGATATGGCCTTTTCATATACTGATTCCGGGCAGCTAATCGGGCATATTGTCAAAAGTTTTATTATGATAAATCAGAAAGCCGATGTGTTGAAGGCAAAAGGGACCGACATTGAGCAGACTATCCTGGATGCTCTTGGTCATATAATTTTGTCTCACCATGGTGCGTACGATTATGGCTCGCCGAAGCTGCCGGCGACGCCGGAAGCGTTTATGGTATATTATATTGACGATTTGGACGCTAAAGTAAGCCAGGTAACTTCGGCCATCGAAAGCGAGCCGGGTGATTCGGATTGGACACCGTGGAAAACCGCTTTGCAGACCCGGCTTTATAGAAAAAAAATTGAGTGAGGCTTCTCATGCGCATCCAGTGGAAACGAAGTGCTGTTACTACTGTGATTTTTACAATTGCCGGTTTTTTAATTACCCGGCTGACTTTAAGTTCGTTTCCTTTCATAAATTGGCCGGGTTTTTGCTGCCTTAGTTTATATATCAGGATTATGCAGGAACACGTATGGGGGGAATGGGTTTTTCTTTTAATCGCGAATACCGCTGTTTATGGTATCATAGGTTGTTTAATCGGCGCTTTTACCAGGACAGACCGGCAAACGCTGCGTATTGCAGGATTATTTGTGATTGTCGTTTTATCCGGCACCCTTTTTTGGAACTTATACAGAGGGTATGAGCGTTATGCCAGCCATTCGCAATTAACCGAAGATTTGAAACAGTCGGCAACGAGTAAACTTGAGGTTGACCCAAATGATATATATGCACTTCACTGGATGGGAAAGCATCATTTAATCAAAACGCGACAATATGCAGAGGCGGAAAAATATTTTAGAAAAATCGTGGATTTGGAATCAGACAAGGGTGCTTTTTCTTATGAGGGACAGCGCAGCCTGATATATCTTGCAACTATCTACCAATTTTGGGGGAGACATCAGGAAGCTGAGAAATTTTATCAAAAATTCATAGCCACAGGACCAGATTTTAAAAATGACTTTTTACTTTGGAACTATAATAATGATTATCTTAATACTAAGCGGAAGCAGACAAAATGAACGACTATTAATAATCTGTCAGGTTTGATTTTGGATGTATTGCCGATGTAGCGGCGTTTTATGTTGACGATTCGTATATTTAATCTAACCGGATGATTTGAATTGGACCTTCTGGGATAGCATTTTGCTAACAAGACCTTATCGCAAGCACATCGAAAAAATCATGAGCGACTCAGAGAACTTTGAATCAGGATAGCAGGCAACGGGGCGTTTCAATTTCGAGCCAGCCGAGCTAATCCCCCCCGAGATTTTAGCCCGGCCGGTTTTATCTACTTGTCCTTTTTTGCAGGTTACTGTCATCATATCCGGGGTAGATATCGGTTATTTCACATTAATTAGTCATATTTTTATCGGAAGTGTGACAGATGTATGTCACAGTTTGCCAAAAAACCTAAAAGAAGGTGGGAATAATACTACTATCGTGGTGCATATTTCGAAAACGGGTCTGTTTCTGCTGTGGCTAAATGAAATTAAGAAATACGCATTTGAGATGAATTGAAATATAAGATTAGATTTTTTTTGTAGTTTCTCGTTTAAGAACGATGCCGGTAAATCGCCAGATTTTCTCGAATTGTTCGTGTGACATATTCAGTTTGCCAAAAACGGGGTCGGCGATGACGACCGTCTGGTCTGAGACCTCCATTACTACAACACAATGGTTTGTTAAAAATGTATCTTTTATGACAGCCAGGATAATTCCCTGGCCCTTTAGCTGGGCAATTGAGTCGAAGTGTCGATACTGGCATTTTAGGCCTTTGTATCCGTAAAGATTTTGAAGGGTTGCGTAAAGATATTCTGGAAGTGTGCCTGTGATTGGACTTGAGCGCGAAAGTACGGCTATCTCACCTTCTTTAGCGTCAAAGCCGAGTTTGTTTAGTGCGGTTACCGCTGCTGCAGGACCGCAGGTATAGTTTCTGCTCTGATAGCAGATACCGTTAGCATCAATTGTAGTCTTAAGATTTGACAAATCATTTTTCAGTAAATCCGGAGCAATAAAAGGTGAAACTGAAAAACGGGCAACAAGCACAACCATAAGAATACTGGCTATGACCTTCTCGGATTTACGAGGCAAATGCGGTAGTGATGTGGTCAAACCCATAGTTATAGCCAGGGCTAAAGTGGCGAATCTAAGCTCCCCGGTTACCATCAAAAAAGAGGTAGGTAAAAAGTCCAATATGTTTATATTAATGAATCTGGTTATTACTAAAGTCGTGATGAAAGAAAGGGGTAAAAAATAGCCGAATAGCCAATACGGTTTTTTAAGGCGAGAGAATATCCTGCCGAGAGTAACACCTAAGATGGCTACCAATACGACACTTGTAGTTGCGAGCAAAAGCTCCATCTTTTCCCTCAAAAACAAAATCCTTTTTAGGGAACTCAACCTCAAAGGTATCTAATTGAATTACCTCCAGGATGCCATTTAACAGCCGATAATATGAAGCATTACAACCGAAAAGTCAAGGAAATTATCTTAAGTGTGAATAATTTTGTAAAAAAAACTTTGTTTCTTCTTTAAGCAATGCTTTTGTGAGATTAATGTTATTTGATTTAAGGTTTCAGAGTTGTTAATTTAGGAACTCTCTGTCGATTGTAACAGTTGGAAATTGGAAATTGATAAGGGTCAGTCCTGCGCTTATAATTACCGTTGTATGCAAAAGGATAAAATCAGGATATATACGGTCAGCCAGGTCAATTCGCTAATCAAAGGGATTCTGGATAATAATCTGCCCGGCAGATTGACAATCATTGGCGAAATCACGGATTTCAAACTCCATCACAGCGGGCACTGCTATTTTTCACTGAAAGATGAAAATTCCACTCTTCCCTGCGTTATGTGGAAGAGTAGTTTTGCAAAGTTGAAATTTCAGCCGGAAAATGGACTGGCGGTTCTCGCAACCGGTTTCATCGATGTTTATGTCCCGCACGGCAGGTATCAATTGATTGTTGATAAGCTTGTCCCTGCCGGAGTTGGTGCTCTGCAATTGGCTTTCGAGCAGATGGTAAAAAAGCTCCGTGCCCAGGGTCTTTTCGATGAAGCGCATAAACAGCCGCTCCCGGAATATCCGGAAAGAATAGCAATATTAACGAGCGAATCGGGTGCTGCCATAGAGGATATCAAGGACAGCATCTGGAACCGCTGGCCTTGCGTGAAACTGTTTCTGTATCCGGTACCTGTGCAGGGCGAGGGCGCAGCCGAAGAAATCGCAGAAGCGATTAGAGATATAAACAGGCGTAATAAAATGCTGAAGCTGGATGTCTTGATTGTCGGCCGAGGCGGCGGGTCGCTGGAGGATTTATGGGCCTTCAACGAAGAAGTTCTCGCAAGGGCGATTTTCGATTCTGATATCCCCGTCATAAGTGCGGTCGGCCACGAGATTGATACCACCGTTGCCGATTTGGTCGCCGATGCCAGGGCCTCGACACCGACCAAGGCAGGCGTCGTAGCCGTTCCCGATATGCAGAAGGTCTTAAGCGATTTGGAAAATTACCAAAACAGTTTATATAACAATATAGTTTTATGCCTTAACTATCGCCAGCAGCAGTTGGATGAAATAACTGGTAACCTAGCAGATGCTGTAAAACAGTTTCTCACCTTAAGGCGTGAGCGGTTATACCGCAGCTTCGAGCAGCTCACAAAAATCGAGCCGCACCGGCTGCTTGGGAAAATGAGGGATGATTTGAATACCTTACAAAACAGGGTTTGTTCTGCAATACAGGAGATTTTTAATAAGCGTAAGATGAAGCTCACTGCACAGGCCAATCTCTTGACCGGCCTGAATCCGAAATCGGTCTTAAAAAGGGGCTACAGCATTACAACTAATAAACAAACCGGCCTACTTGTAAGAAAGCCGGATGATGTCAAAATCGGGGACTACATAATTACCGAGCTTGCCCCGTCTGCAACGCGGGCGGGGCTTGCACAGGAAAATACTATTGAAAGTAAGGTAACGAAGAAATAAGAAAAGCCGCAGAGTGCACAGAGAGCACAGAGAAATAAAAAATAAAAAGAAATTTCAAATAATATAATGAGTGATGATCTAACAGAAAAAATTATTGATTTCTAACATTGCGAGTTGAAAATGAGTTATGCTAAAATAAAAGCCTCAATAGGTCCACTATTGTTTCTTGAAGTGGATGAACCGTATTCTTCTATAGAGCATAGAGAACTCAACCCAGAAGCAGTGCTTTCTTTTATTTGTACTCCTGGCATTGGTTATGATGTAGGAACAATAGCTACTCGTTATAGAGAGATTAGTATAGAGAGAAAAAGGCTTAATGTAGCGCCAGCAGAAGAGCGCCTACTCGATAAACTCATATGGCCACTGCGCCACTCAAAAGCTTGTTATATGTTGGGAAATTATTTGGGTACTATATCGCTTTGTGGCTTGGTAGCGGAAATGCTTGCTATTTTGATTTTCGATATTTCTGATATTACTATTAATAATAAAAGAATAACGGTACAAGATAAAAAAGATTTATTTGGATGTCCTTTTGAGAAGCTTGGTCAAAAAAAGCGGGTTGAGGTTTTATATGAGCATAAAATTATTGATGATAGACTGAAAAAAGAGTTTGATTTGATTCGTACCAAGCGTAGAAAATATCTACACCTTTGGTCACATGACCACGATTATCTTCCGAGATATGCTGTCGATACATATAATGCTGCTGTGGCAGTTGCAGTGGATGTGATTGGTCAAGATATAAAAGACGGATGTTTTTGTTTCAAGCCTGCTATGCAAAATTATTTGCAACGTACGGGGATGTATGAGTTAGCTGATTAATTTAACGATAGGTTTTTACTATGCAAAGGATGTTAACTAAGGAAACAATCGAACATAAGTTAAAATATCTAAATTCAAAGCTTCCTAAGCAGCCTACTTCAATTCAGGGAACGTATTTACTACCAAAACATTTTCGAAAAGCGGTTTTAGACTCAAATTTTTCACAATCTTCAATTCAAAAGATATCTGACCATATAGGGTATTTTTTAGGTTTGCTAAATAGTGTAAAAGTAAAGATAGGAATTGAAAGCTCCGAGCACATGTTATCTACAGGGGCTCTTGGTAAGAATTCTGACCATATAGGTTTGTATAAATTCATCGGTGGGCATATTCGGGAGATACAACTTACTAAAAAATTTAGGTTTGAATTATTTCATGTTTTGGCTATTCTGGCTCATGAATCAACACACCATTATCTTTACACCCATGAGATTGAAGAATCAAATGAAATTGAAAACGAAACACTTACTGATCTTGCAGCAGCCTATCTGGGACTTGGTGGTGTTCTTCTCAAAGGCTATGCGCCTATTCATTGGACAAGCGACGAGTGGGATATTCTTATAGCTAGCGGTCACACTAATCACACGATGGAAATAGGATACATAACGCCTGAAAACATTCGCTACGCTATTTTTTGTTCCTCAAAGCTTAGAAATCTGGAAGAACTTGCATCTCCTTTGTCAATTTTTGACCGTATTAAGATTTATTTTCATTTTCGGAAAATAAGAAAAAACCAAGAAAAAATTAAAAGGAATATTGATTTGCTTTTAGAGAAACTTGATAGAGCAAGATTGTTGTATGACCAGATTAATTCTAAAATGCAAAGAGCTTCAAAGATTAGAAATCAAGTAGAAATATCTTCCGAAGATGGTCATAAACTTGTAGAAATTGCAAATGCTATTTCACTTGGTGAAACTGAACGTAAGATTGAAAACTTGTCTCAGGATGTGAATATATTAAAGGATTCCAAAGATATCGATAACGGAAGGTTTTCCAGTTGTGTCTTTCAGATAGATGAGCTGTCTCAGACTATTGAAGACTGGGACAGGGTCATAAGTAAATATGCCGGTTAAATTAGCAGCGATGGAAATAAACAGGTTTAGATTCTTCGCTTCGTTCGGAATGACAGTTCGCGTTAATCTGTGTAATCCGTGGTTGCTATATATTTTATGTCAATTCGTGTTTAACCCGTGAGATAGGCAAAGCCGTTATCTCACGGGTTGAATTCGTGGCCAAAAATAGATTCTTCGACTTCGCTCATAACGGCGTCTGTGTAATCTGTGGCAGAAAAAAGTAAATGTAACCTCTGCGTTCTCCGCGGTTAAACAAAATCAGTGTCAATCTGTGTCTGATCTTTCTTCGCGCCTTAGTGCCTTTGTGGCTAAGCTCTAATTATATCCATTATTTTCATCAGTCGTGATGTATTATCTCGTTCTGCCTCAGCTAATTTGTCGTAGATAAAGCGAATTGTCTGCTGCAGCTCGGGAATAACGACATGCTCTAATACATTTACCCTCCTGCGTGTCATCTGTAGCTCTTTAGCTAATAGGCGGGCCTGCTTTTGTTTCTCTGCGAGTGCTATTAAATTATCGAAGGCACGCTCCAGAGCAAGTAATGCAACGTCCATCTCGCCGGATGTGGTTGCAAAGCCGTAACAGATAATCTCACCCTCCATCTGTTTCGATAATTTCGGCACCTTTACATTCATTATCTGTACAAATTCGACTACCAGCGCAAATTTCTTGGTAGGCACTTCCAATGCCGCCTTTACATCTTCGGGTTCGGTCGATGCACGGGCTAACATAAAACGCCGACAGGTCTCTAATAATTCTTTTTCTATCCTTTCACGCAAAGGCCGAATCTGTTTAGCGATATGTATTAGCTGACGTGACAGCTCATCGCGTTTTTCGCTCAAAAGACGATGACCCCTGCCGGCGAGCGCAACGCGCTTCCTCAGCCGAAGCAATTCCATTCGTGTTGCATTTACTGAAGCTAA
>CAYSJK010000024.1:0-17783 GCA_964431375.1 uncultured Pirellulales bacterium | reverse complement strand
AACGTCTGGCGGCAGGAAGATAAAGAGCTGCTCTATGATTTGATTCAGCAACATTTGAGGTGGACTAATAGCGCACGGGCGCAGCAAATCCTGGACGCCTGGCCGGATATGGTCGGCAAGTTCGTAAAGGTTGTCCCAATTGATTACCGAAAGGCACTGGAGCAAATGAGAGCAGCGGAACGGCGTGATACAGAAACTACGCCCGCAACTGAAGAGGTTTTCCAATGGGCGAAGTAAAAGGTTTTCTAAAATATAAACGCCAGGAAGCAGGCCATCGGTCGGTACAGCAGCGGATTATGGACTTCGACGAATTAGACCTGCCGCTGGCTCCCGACCAGCTCCGCCAGCAGGCCGCTCGCTGTATGGACTGCGGGATACCTTTTTGCCACGGCGTTGGCTGTCCGCTGAAAAATTGCATCCCCGATGTCAATGAACTTGTTTACAAGGACCGCTGGCAGCAGGCCTGCGAGCTGCTGCACTCGACAAACAACTTCCCGGAAATTACTGCCCGAGTCTGTCCCGCACCCTGCGAAACCGCCTGCACTCTATCAGTCAGCGACGAACCGGTGCTCATCAGGCATATCGAGTTTCAAATCGTAGAGCGCGGTTTTGAAAACGGCTGGATAAAACCTCAACCGCCTGCGGAAAAAACCGGCAAACGGGTCGCTATAATCGGTTCCGGCCCTACTGGCCTTGCAGCCGCTCAGCAGCTTGCACGCGCCGGGCACGAAACGGTGATTTTCGAAAAAGATGAAAAAATCGGCGGCCTGCTTCGATATGGAATACCGGATTTTAAGCTGGGCAAACATATCATTGACCGGCGGTTAAAACAGCTTTCCGCCGAGGGTGTCCAATTCCAGACCGGAGTGGAAGTTGGAGAGGACATCTCGGCTCGTTATTTGCGAAAGATGTTCGACTGTGTATGCCTGACCATGGGAGCGGGCAAGCCGAGAGACCTGAACATTCCGGGCAGAGGATATGAAAACATCGTCTTTGCTATGGAATATCTGTCATTACAGAACAAGCTCTGCTGCGGCGAGCCGGTGGATGAAGCGAATATAATCTCGGCCAGGAACAAAGTTGTGGTTGTAATAGGAGGCGGTGACACTGGCAGTGATTGTGTCGGTACCGCTCGCCGTCAGGGTGCAAAAAAGATATATCAACTGGAGATTCTGCCGAAACCACCAGATACCCGTTCGCCCGATACGCCGTGGCCTATGTGGCCGAGAATTATGCGCACCTCGTCCTCTCACGAGGAAGGCTGTGAGAGATTATGGAGCATTATGACTAAAAAGTTCTCAGGGGTAGGTGTTCGGGTCGGCCGGCTGGACTGCTGCAAGGCCGAGTGGTTCAAAAAGAAAGGCAAATGGCAAATAAAGGAATTACCCGATACCGACTTTGCCCTCGAAGCCGACCTTGTAATACTGGCCCTCGGCTTCGAGCACGTTATGCACGATGGGCTGATAAAGGCCCTGGATTTAAAGCTCGATGAGCGAGGTAACATTGCCGTGGATAACTACCAGAGCAGCCAGCCGGGCATATTCGCCGCCGGTGATACAGTCAATGGAGCATCACTGGTAGTAAACGCAATTAACAGTGGCCGCGAAGCAGCAGCAGCAATTGACCAATGGCTTCGGAAGAAAAGTTAAAAGCCGAGAAAAATTATTCGCCGTCTTTCAGGATTGCCAGCAATTCATCCTGCGTCAAAGCAATCGGATTTCCTTTCATACTGCTTGACTTTTGAGCCTTTGCCACTGCCGCTGGGAAATCCTGCTCTTTCAATCCGAATTCCGCCAGCGGCGGTACTTTTAACTTATGGCAGATATCCTGTACCCACTTGAGACCATCTTCGGCCTTTGCCTTGACGTTGCCGGTTAAAAGCTGTGCAATCTCGTCATACCTGCCCAATGCCGGCGAGGTATCTGCTCGACTTTGTAACGCCTCAACATTGGCCTGCATAACAACCGGTAACAGCCGGGCGCATATCACCCCGTGAGGTGCACAAATCATACCCCCTAACGGGCCTGCAAAACCATGTACAGCTCCCAATCCGGCATTGGCCAGAGCCAATCCACTAAAGAGACTTGCCAGTGCCATATCCTCTCGTGCATTTTTGTCGCCGCCATTTTTGTAGGCTTTGAGCAACGACCTTCCCGCTCTTTTCAATCCCTCCCGGCAGATACTATCCGTCATCGGATTTGCCTTATTCGAAACGAAGGCCTCCATAAGCTGAGTCAGCGCATCCAGTCCGGTGCTCGCGGTTACTGCCGGCGGCATCGAATAAGTCAACTCCGGGTCAACTACAGACAGGCAGGGAAGCATCATCGGACTTCGCATACTTACCTTGACCTTATGTTCGGGTACGGCGAGCACTGCGTTGCGTGTAACCTCAGCACCCGTTCCTGCGGTAGTCGCAATTGCAATATAAGTAGCGGGTCTTTGGGTTATTTTCCTGCCGAGCCCGACAACCTCCAGATAATCATCCAATTCGCCTGCGTTAGTTAGCATCGCTGCAACTACCTTGCCGGTATCAAGTACGCTTCCGCCACCGATGCCAATGACTATATCGCTTTTTCCCCTGCGGGCACTTTCAATTGCTTTCTTTGCCATCGTTGCAGTCGGTTCAGAAGTAACGTTGAAGGTAACATATTCAATTTCGTGTTTGTTAAGCTGTTCGAGAAGCGATTCGGCACGTTCAGTAGTACGGCCGGTAATAACAAAGGCGCGCTTACCCATCTTTTCTGCCAATGGTGCAATCTCCCGGCTCGTGCCGGGACCAAAAATAATTCGACCAGCTGTCGCAAATTCAAATCTCATAACCACTAATCCCAGCCCTTCTCGTCCGAGAATACATTTGTGTATTTAATACTGCTGCGCGGCTCAGCCATCATATCCGCTACGGTATCGCGCCACTTTTGATAATGTGCCGTCTCTTTGTGCTTAGCGGGGTCCTGTGACGTGCGATAGACCTCGACTAACACAAAGCGGCTCGGGTCATCCTGCTGCTGCAGGACATCAAAGCGGGCAATTCCCGGCTCCTGCATACTATTGCGGGCGTTCTCAAGGGTAGCGGCCTGAAAAGACTCGATGTGTTCGGGCTTAACACGGACAAAAACATTAACTATAAACATAACTGGCTCCTTACAGTTTCCAGAATTCAAGCTGAAGTTTACCAGATAAGATGTGCGTGGACAAAGATTTTTGGGAATGTAAAAATCAGATTTCGCTTAAGGTGCAAATGGGAAATTGGTTTACTGCTGCTGCTTTACCAGCGATTTTGGCTCCGGCCAAAAAACTATGTCGCCTTGTTCCTTTGTACCCCATTTTTGAAGTATGCCACCATCCTCCGCAACTGTACCGCCATCATCTGTAAAATTAGGGCCTACACTATAAATAATAAAATCGCCATCGGTTCGTTTGTAAATAAGTGTTTGAGCACTGTATGAGTCCATAGGCAACTGTTTCAAATAATCGCCGGCAATCAGCTCTGCTAGATTTTGCGGGTATTGACCATTATCCTGATGATATCTCAATAAAGCCACAATGGTTAAAAGGGCTTCAAAACCTATCTTACTGCGATGTCCAATTTCACTGGCTCTTACAAAAGCAGGTAGCAAGACCATAACCGGCCAATATTGAATTTGCTTTAGACGCGACCACTTGTCCATACCCATTTCCAAATCAACATTTTCTTCACGCAACTGCCAAGGTGTTTTATATGTCCATTCTTGAGCGGTATCATAAATTTTTTCAAATTCCCGACTCATATTGCCTCTATCGGCGCTGACCAGAGCGACAGCCAAAAACTGACTATAGTTCAGCACAGAGTTCTCAAAACCCCCGAACTCAAAATATGGGAATGCCCCAACGCTGCTCGGAATCATATGACCTGAACCGCTTCCGTTATTTGTATAACACCTCTGGATAAAATCCAACGCCAAGAATTTCTCTGCATTCAAATCCATAATAAAGGTGTCTTCGGCCATTAGTTTTTCAAGCTCAGCCTGGAAACTTTTCAATAAATTACTTTCAACCTGTTGATTATTCAGGATAGTCATAGCTGTTCCTGCAGACATCGCTTGTACAGTTATACCCACAAGCTGTTCAATTAAAAAACGAGGGCCTTTATAATGTCTGCCGGCTCGATAGCAGGTCAAAAGGTCGTCGAATGCCCCGCCGGCATCTCCATCGAAGGCCCGAAGCTTCGCCCGCCAGCATAATAACCGTGCAAAACTCCTCATTTCATTTAATTCAGGCAAAAGAACATCCAAAACAATGTTGTCTTCTGCCCGGCGGTTCCACCAGCAATACGACCTATGGCTGGCCTGCTCGAATAAATTGATTGCTTCAGAATTATCAGAAATCCACTGTTTAAGTGCTGAAAGCTCATTATCATCTAAATCGTCGATCCAATCCTTGTCTCTAATTGCCACAAGTAAGCTTTTCTCTGTTCCTATTTCATCCTCGACGAGAGGCGGCTCCTTGAAAGCATCGATAGCTTTTTGGTAAAGCGGTGCTGCATTTTGGCTTTCATCCGCTACAGGGCGGGTCATAAGCATTAACTTCTCGACGTAATTGATACCGATAGTCGGCTGACCAAGGGAGATATAAATGCAATATACTATAAGGCACAAAATTAAAATGCCTACAGTTTGAAAACTCCTGGCAACGACTGTTCGCCAGAGAGGCCGGCAGCGTTTTATGGCACGGCGCAGCAAAACAGCAAGCAATTTCACATCGCCAAACTCATCGATTAGCCGCTGGGCTCTTTTTTCTTTCTCGGTATCGGTTTTACAATCTCTCAGCTCATCTTCAAAATGCGCTGCTAATTCAGTCTGGACATCGGCCCGGACTTTCTTTCGATACCCCATCTTCCTGATAACAAGCCTTACAAATTCAACAGCACAATCCGGAAGATTTTGTAAATCGCTATCTGAAAATTTCTTTGCCATAATACAGGCCTCCACTTCAGTTTTTTCGCCACAAAGTCACCAAAATACTAAGTTTTAATTTATGATTTACTTTCTTTGTGCCTTTGTGCCTTAGTGGCTAACTCTCTTACAGCTTTAAGCCGGCACGAGCGCTCCGCCGAAGACAAGATTTAAACCGGCTGTTAACTCCTTAAGCTGGGCTTTTTGTCTTGCAAGCTCGTCTTTGCCTTTGCTGGTAATGGAATAGTATCGTCTCTTTCTGCTGGCTTGGTTCTTTTCCCACTTGCCTTTGACGAGCTTTTTCGCTTCCAGATTATAGAGTAATGGATACAGCGTTCCTTTGCCGAGCGTCAATATATCGCCGCTTCGCTGCTCTATCGCCTGGCTTAGCTCGTAACCGTACATCGGGCCGCGCGAGAGAATCTCCAGAACAACCACCGGAGCAACGCCCTTTAGCAACTGGCTTTCAAATTTCATAAAAATCTCCTTTTGTTCTTTCAACCACGGATTTCACAGATTAACTTATTCTTTTTCTTAAGCACAGATATCAAAGATATATATTATATATTGCTATACCTATTATGCAATACATACTATGCAATGTCAACTATAAAATCCAAAATTTTTCAATTTTTTTCTATTTATAGTAATTGCAAAATAAGGCGAAATTGATTGCTAAATCACATTTTTTGCCTAAAATAGTATGAAAACTGAGTCGCGAACAAAGTTTTCAGCTCGTCTATATTACGAAACAGGTCGAAATTTAGATTTGGAGCAGTGGCCGAGCGGTTTAAGGCGACGGTCTTGAAAACCGTTTTACCCTTTCGGGTAACGGGGGTTCGAATCCCTCCTGCTCCGTTAGGTAAGCTTACTTGGTGAGAGGGATTCGAACCCGAGAGGGTTTGGGAGAGATGCTCTCCCAAGTCGTCGGGGTGACAGGACCCTGAGCGAAGCCGAAGGGGACGCCAGAGGGGCAGAGCCCCTATGGAAATTTGCGAAGCGGATTTGGGTTATAGGCCGAAGGCCGGAATCTCTCATGCTCTAATAGCGAATTTCACCCGACATTACAGCTGAATCCTGCCGCATCACAAGATTTGTCCTATTGATGTTAATCAATGCTTACAGACCAGCTGCCATCTTCATCAAGCGTTCCAATGCCTGGCGGTGCTCCAGCTACATCTAAAGGCGTTACTTCGATGACACAGGTAGCATCTTCAAGGTCAACATCGATGTCTGTGATTACATAACTATCCTGGTCAAAATATCTGCCTTGCAGGTCATTCCTCATAAAACCCAATACCTGGGCGATGGGGCCTCCACAAAGACAGCCTAAGAGCTCATCGTAGTCGTGGTTAGCGCCATGCTCAGCAATATAGGCTCTTATTGACGTCCTAATAGTGCCCGCTCCGGTATGGCCCTCCGTCCATTTGGCTGAATCAACGCGGCCTCGCATTATTGGAATGGCAACCGCAGCCAGAATGGCTACGATGAGAATTGCTACCATCAGCTCAACCAATGTAAAGGCATCTCTCTTCTCCATTTGCCTCCTCACTAAGTTGACCGGTCTTTTTGTCCAGTTATAGTTATACGACTACTATAACGACAAAAAAACTGACCTTTCACAATTTTAGAGACGTTCTGACTCATTTCAGAATCTATACAATACCAAAATCTTATTCGATTATCAAGCATTTAATGCATCTTTTTTCACTTTTTATTTTCAAAATCACCAAAAAATGAAATGTTTTAACCCTATAAATAGCTTTTAAAGGTGTTAAAATACTTCCTGTCAATATCTTAGCCGGCTGCTGTCGAAAGCAGGCCATACGAAAGAAAGGGCGGATATAGACATTCCCTTATCGAAAGAGGAATTCTAATTAGATGGATTACCAGTCATCCAATAAAACAAAGTGGGCAAATGGCCGCAAGCTCCGTGCCGTGGAGATTATTCTTATCGCGTGCATTTGCGGCTGGTTCGTGATGGAACTGGAGATACTTGGGATAAGAGTGCTTGCTCCGTATTTTGGCAGTGCCGTGTACGTGGTAATGGGCAGCGTAATAGGAGTTTTCCTGCTCAGTCTTTCAGCTGGATACATGCTCGGCGGATGGCTTTCCAGGAAAGCTAACAGTCAGAGAACTTTGGGAATCAACCTGATGGCAGCAGGCGCCTGGTTGTGTGCCATGCCGTTCTTTACAGAGCCCGTGTGCGATGGGATGTTCAATGTCGGATTTGATGAAAAATGGGGTTCTCTTCTGGCTGCTGTTGTTCTTTTCGGCGTACCGACATTACTGCTCGGTACGGTTTCGCCCACCGCAGTGCGCTGGCTGACGACACAAGCGAACGATTCCGGACTTAATGCCGGATTGGTGCTTGCCTTCTCCACCGTGGCCAGTTTCGCCGGCTGCGTGGTAACCGCATTCTACCTTGTGCTTCTTTCAGTGCGGCGTACTATCTACGTCTCGGGAATTGCCCTTCTGCTTTTGGGCGTAATGATTTTATTGCAAACGTTCATACAGAATAGGCAGGACAAATCCCGTAAAGCTGGTGAGGTCGAGGAAGCTAACAATGAAAAACAGGATGCGTAAGGTCATTTTGACTTTAGTGTTTTGTATTACAGCTTTTTGGCAGCTGTCGTCTGTCAGTGCAGCAAGCGTTCCCGGATTAGGTCAACTGATTCACCAGAAGAATTCGCTCTATCACCGCATATTCGTTTACAAATCTGGCTCTGTTGTAAGTCTTAAATTCGATAAGCGGTCTGCCGTGCAGATGCAGAGCCAGGTCAACCTGAGTAATTTACCCGAGCAAAAGCTGGAGTACACAAAGCTGACCTTCTGTGGACTGCTATACAAAGCCCAGCCGCAAAAGATGCTTGTGCTGGGTCTGGGCGGCGGTGTGATACCGCGAGAGATGCACTATTATTTCCCGGCGCTCGACATTGATGTGGCGGAAATAGACCCTGAGATTCCGCCGATTGCAAAACAGTTCTTTGGCTTTCGTGATGACGATAAGCTGAGAGTACACATTTCCGACGGCCGAGTTTTTATCAAACAGCAGCTTCGCCGTGACCCGGTGACGAAATACGATATCATTATTCTGGATGCATTCAACGGCGAATATATCCCGTTCCATCTGATGACGAAGGAGTTCCTTGAAGAGCTAAAAGGAGTTCTCGCTGAGGATGGCGTTGTCATTGCGAATGTGTTTTACGATAACCGTCTTTTTGACGCGGAGCTTAAGACCTTTCTGACCGTCTTTGGTCGATGCCAGGTGTTTCTCGGCGCCAATTCCGGAAATGCCATGCTGGCAGCACCCGGACCGACTGCCCCGATGCTTACCTTTAAAGAGGCAGTGGACAGGGCGAGCGTGTTACAACGACAACACGGATTTGCTTTTGATATGCCGACAGTCGCGAGGCGGCTGCGGCCTGATATTCTTCCGGACCAACGTGTAAAAGTGCTGACCGACGACCGGGCGCCCGTGAACTGGCTACGCACACAAAAGAAGAGAAAGCTCCCTTAAAACAGTGCCAAACTTCCGTTACCAGTAATGAAGAGGATTGCTTCCAGTATCGAGCCTAACTTGCATTTCCGAATATGGACGCCATTCTGAATGACCATCAAGAAAGAGAACATTGCCGCCCTCCGGCCTGGCCCGACTTCTTAGGTGATTAGTGCGGTTGCAGTATTGCTATGTGTTATTTTGACCAGTGCATACATCGAAAAGTTACTCATGGTAAGGATGTGGGATTTTATATGAATAAATTTGTCCTACCAGAAAAAACCTGGACTAGTCCCATAGCGGGGTATTGCATCACCATCAGCTTCCAAATCCGGGTCAAACATCCTCCACTCCGAGTGGCCATCTAAAAAGCCGATGTTTCCTCCGCTGGGTAAGATTCCTTTTCTCAAATGACTTGTTTGGTCGTACACGCCAGTTCCACTTTGAAAGATGCCCCCGTCAATCTCGGCAAAGTTGTGTCCATACTTGTATGAGCTGCCCATTGGCTTGCCCATGATTGAATCAATGATTAATTCCCTCGAAGCCGGATGGCTTTCCTGGATTGTCTTTAACCATCTCTTCGGCATGCCATCTTTTTTGTAGGGAGTAATCGGCGTCCGTGGGGATTGTGAGGGATCAGTTTCCAATATGTAGCAATATCCGGATACAACGAAGCCACTTGAATCTGTGAATCGTTTGCCATTCCAGGTTTTATTGTTGTACATCCAGAATAGGTCATTATATTTCTGGTGGTTAGTGTTCGACGGACAGTAGAACAACTCCCGCTTCAGACCGGTCTTTAGCATGAAATGTACCGTATTAACTGCAACGTCCTGAAGCCACGCTCCGGCAGTGGAAGGCAATGGCAGCTTTGAATTATTTTCATCTGCGTACATGTGAAAGGCAAATATGTGCTGACGGATACGCGATGCACAGGACTGCTGCCTTGCTTGTTCTTTGACCGCTGCTAATACCGGCATTAGTATACTCATTAAAATGGCAATTATAGAAATGACCACCAAAAGCTCTACCAGAGTAAATCCCCTTCGTTTATCCACGATAATGCTTTTTCGCCTAATGTAAAATTTCATTATTCACCCAGGGAAAGGTGCAAAATCTGCTTCTCTTTTTCAAAATGTTCAGGTCCTTTGCCTTTGGACCGGTCTTCTATATCATACCCGATTCCAGGCCAAAACAGCCGTTATTTTGCGCAAAATAGCCGTCATTTTGCGAATCGGCCTTGCTGCAGATTTGTAAATGAACTTTTGTTTATTTCGGTATGGAGTTGAATCCATCCTGCATCGGGCTGATTCCGACCCAAATCTGCGTAGCGTCGCCTTTTCAGATACCTGTTATTTTTGCGCCCCATCGAGACGGATTTTCTTCATACAACCCTTTAATAAAAGGAAGATTTAATAACGTTATTATATACAATTTGCTCGCCGAATTCAACTATTTTTTCTTACTTTGTGCCAACCAGATTTATGCTTTTTCAGCCGGATTTGGCAGAATGGCTCACATGCAACCGTGATCCCTGCACCGAATGCCGGCAATAATCATTTAAAACATTTAATCGTCGGGTCCTGACAACAGGCTTTAGTTCAAGCAAAAAATTCATAACAGAAACAGCATGCTTATCGTCGCCCATTCCTTAGGTATGCGGGAGAGTTGTATCTACCTTACCTTCCGATAATTATGTTAATAGACAAAAAATTTGGGATTTTTCATATTGCCAAATGGGATTTTCTTGATTACAATCCAAGTTCATTTTTTTAAATTTTTAATCCTTTAAGATATTATATGATGTAAGGAGACACGCCATGTTAAGGAAAATTTTCCTCTGTTTGCCGATTGTACTGCTTTTATTCTCAGTCGCGTCGGCCTCGGCATTTACAATTACAAAAACGCTTGCTGGCCCGGAATGGCAATATCAGGGCAAACCGTCACCATCGACACACTGGTCGCCGTGGTTGCCTATACCCTCAACAGTCGTCAGATTTAAGCTCGGCGTGCGTTTTTCCACGGGCACAATCGCCGTTAAGTGTCCCACCAAGGTCGTTTTCACCTACGATTCCCAGCAGGCGAAGGGAGGCAAGGTTCTGACATTGAACATAAGCGCCAAACCGGTCAAGCCGACCTCCGGCAAGGCCTTTGAAAGCGCGTTCGGTCTTTACCTGCCTAATACATTACAGGTCGGGTTCGTCGGTGTCGAAGGTGTTCCCGATATACTGCCCTGGAAGGACATAGATTATGATTTGTGGGATTTATTGGGCTTTATTCCCGAAGCTGGTTCATATCTGGCGCAGGCCAAGACCCAGATTGGTGTTAATATGTATTCCGGCAAAGACAGCACACCGGAAGCCGCTCCGTTGGGCCAGGCCGCCGTAGAATATCACGACCAGCGAAGTCTTATAGACCTGACCGAAGCGGTAATGTCGGTTGACGCGGTTAAAAACAACCTGATTAACAAAATCTTTGACAAAATTCCGGGCTCGGCCAAGTCAACTTTACAAACTTTTATGACCGACGTGAAAATCAAAGAAAAAATCGGGAAAGGCGTAGATAAAATAGCCGGCCAGCTCACATTCACAATAGAGGGTGACCCATTTTACAAATTAAAAGGCGACAAGCTTATCGTTCATCTGCGGTATTACGTCCCCGGCAAGGTAAGCGGAACGTATCCTCTTGAATTCAACTCTTCCGACGAGGTAAAGCAGATAAACATACCTATACCGCCGTTCGTCACAAACCAGGACAAACTCTATGTTATGGTCGATGAAATAACATACGGCTTTACGATGCACCAGACGTTGCGGTTCGGCCTTGGGGCACCTATTATTGGCGACGTGTTTTTATGCAATCAGACCAAGCTGGTAGATTTGACACAGGTAACCAAGGAGCTTGCCGAAAGTGCATCAAAATTTGAGATTCCTCTGCAGCCAACTGATGAGGCAATTCTCGATTATCACATAATAAAAGGTTGCGTTTCGGCTACTGCCCGCTGGGCTAGTCCGAATATCCCCTTGAAAGGTACTGTGAAGGTTTACAAAGGCAGCACAAAAATCGCTGAAAAAACTGAGTCGGCATTTAATATTGCCCACAGTCTGCCTTTTGCCGGCCTTGAAAAGGGCCAGCAATACAGATTCGACCTTACCTGCGCAGATGCCACGGGCAAAATTTATACAGTACCCGGTATTTACGCAACGACCAAAACAATTTGTAGCAACACACAAGACATAACCTATGTAAGTGCTAACGACGGGGTCCGCAAACTCTATAATCAGAGTGCAACGTCGACGATGAACTCGATAACATTCAACTGGAACACCCAGCCGGCTGCCTCGACCGAGGTATTTCTCGGTATTGCACCGGACGTCGGTGATAATTATACAGGTTATTTCAAGAAAAGCTCCGGGACGGTGGTTGCGGGCTACATTTCTTCTGATGCAGAGGGTGCCGAAAGAGAAATTACAACAAGCCATTCTATAATAGCTACAAATCTTGACCCGGGTACGACATACTATTATAAGCTTGTTTCCTAGACATTCGAGGATGACGACCCGACAAAAAATTCCCTGACAAGACTTTCTTACGTGAGCTCTATCGATACAAAACCTGCACCGCCCGCACCACCGATGCCGACGCTGCGATGTAAGGTGCTCTATATCTATAACAATACTGCTGTTGAAGGTCTGCCTGTAATCGTAACTAAAGCCGGACAGGCAGAGCCGGCGATATTAGTTTCCGGCCAGGATGGCCAGACAGGTATTATCACAGTAACAAAGGGCAGCACTTACAATATACAGGTGCAGGGCGGTCTGTGCTATCAGGATAAATCCGATACGGTATCCATACCCTCAAATGCAACCCAGCTGATTAACAAAACAATAATACTGACCAAAAAGTCCCACCCCAAAGGTTACGTTTACGACATCCAGGGAAATCCCATTGCACAGGCCGAGGTAAGTATCCCCTCTAAAAACAAGCAGGGACAAACAGCCAGTGATGGTTCGTATTATTTCGATAATCTCAATGCAGGCAACCATACCGTGCAGGTCTCAAAATCTTCTTTTAAGACAGCTACCACCACAGCCAGGGTAAATAGCTGCGGTTTGTTTTCAGCTGATTCCTGCGTCCTTCAGAGCTCAGTTACAAAACTGAATGTGACGGTAAAAGACAAATTCGGGGACCCTCTTAGTAGTACACCAGTTCAAATCAAACAGGCAAATACTTTACTTGGTACTCTTACTACCAACTCACAGGGAAAGACCGTTTTTACAACTAATTTTGATGATAATAACGAGCACAACCTTACAGTTGTTACCTCGCCATCGGCAAATATATTCGGCGCCCAGCAGAGCGTATCAGTGCCGGCTGGCGATACGATGGAGGTGGAAATATTCTGTGATAGCGATACTACAGGCCCGGCAGTCACCATCGTTTCACTCACTCAATCCGGGCAAAACTTAAATTTCAATATCAATCTTAGTGAGCAGGGTAAAACCTCTATTGAATATATAAAACCTGATGGACAGTCCCAAAGTTCCGGCTGGTCCAGTCAGTTTGCGACAAGCAGACAGGGAATTCTCGGCATATTTGATGCTCCGGGCGAATACAAGGTAAAAATCAAGGCCATGGACCTCTGGGGCAACATCTCTGAGACCGATTACCAAACCTTGTCTTATCAGGTCGCTTTCAATGCATCCATCGGCAGCATCACACAAAACTCAGCGGTTTTGACCTGGACGCCGTATCCTGACAATTCAGGTTTTAAAAATTACGCGATAAAGATGCAAAATAAGCCAGTAGCAGAAATCTCGAACCGAAATACAAGCACATATACACTAACGAGCGGGATTACTCCGAATAAAAATTATACCGTCAATTTACAGGTCAAGTCCGATGGTGGAGACGGCAGCCTTGCTGAAAAGACCTTGCAGTTTCAGAGCTTATCTCTGCCGCCCCAGATAACATCTTTCACCATTTCACCTCAAGTGAAAGGCACAAACCAGTCAATCTCAATCAGTGCCCAAATAACCGACCCTGATACTAACATAGGGAGTATAGAACTGGCACTTGGAGAGCAGGGCGGGAACGTGAAGCTTATTATTCAAAAAATAGTAGACCCTAAAGTCAAAGAATATTCAATCAGTAAAGGAGAGGGCTACGACGTTCCCGGTGATTATGAGATAATACTTTCTGTTTGGGGCGAACAGGGCCAAAAAGTTGTCGAATCTAAGGGATATACTATCGTTAATAATTACGCACCTGAAATAAGAAAGCTCACATTCCCCTCAAAAGTGTATGCCGGCGACGAGAATACCTATGAGTTTAAATTAGCTACTGCTTCTTTACTTGCAAATGCAACTTACCATATAGATTGGGGCGATGGTTCTGTAGAACAGAACGCCATCGACTTAGAGGCAGCAGAACAAAACAGTAATAAGTTTACCGTTTGCCATACCTACAGCGAAGCAGGGCAATATAATATTTCAGCATACATTACGACACAGGTAGGTTCTGCCACATTAACCTCCAAAACTTATAATGCACAGTGTAATGTTGAGCAGCCTGTTGTGGAACCAGTTACGGAACCCGAAGAAATAAACCAGCAAAAGCCAAAAACACAGAAGGACATAAAAGATACAGGATTGAAAAAAGAATTGGAAAAAATGGGAGAGGAACCGATTCGCAGAGAAGAACCACAGGCACAAGCCATTGTTGTAAAGCTGGCCTTTCTTGAACTGCCTGAAAGTATCGTTGTGGGCCAGAAGACAAAGATACAGGTACAGGCCGAAAATACATCGTCAGAATATGTAAAAAAATGCAAAATCTGTCTTGAGGCCGAAGACGGCTTCAAAGAGGAAAAGGCACTGACGCTTGCGGCAAATACAGACAAAAAGTATGTCCTCTATTGGACACCTGAGAAATCAGGCAAACAAAAGCTCTCTGCTTATCTTCAGAGCGAGCCGCAGGCAAATATCAGCGCCGAGCGTGTAACTGAATCTGTTGATGTAAAGGAACCTGAGCCGGTGGATGTTGAGCTGACGGAGATTAACCTGCCACAGGAGATTGTTGTCGGAAAAAGAACTGCAATTGGCGTAATTGCTAAAAATAATTCCGCGACCAACGTAAGAAACTGCTCCTTAATACTTCAGATAGGAAAAGAACACAAAGACGAAAAGAAGGTTTCAATCACTGCGCAGAAAGAGAAAAAGACCACTTTCTACTGGACACCCGACAAAGCAGGAGCACAAAAAATCACCGCGACACTGCAATGCGAAGAAGATAAAAATACGAAAAATAACTCCATTTCCAAAAATGTACAGGTAAAACAAGAAAGTAAAAAATAAAGTTAAAAGGTTTATGTAAAATGAAGAAAGAGTATTACAAAACAATGGCATTGGTTCTTTGCGCCTTTTTAGTATTAGTTTTGTCAGGCTGCTCGAAGAAAAAAGGGTCCGACATCGATGACGAATTTGCCGAGATTGAGAAAAAGCTCTCGCCTTCCGAAAAAAAATCTCTGGAAGAGGTAAAGAAAATCCTGAAGAAAACAGATACCAGGCGTGTCGAACTTAAAGGTATCTCATTCGATGACTTCTGGTCAAAAGTCAAGCAGGAAGGCCAAAAGTGGGCGGGCGATAAGTTTTATGTGGCAGCTATTAACGCCGGAAATGTCATCGGTTTTGACCGCCACGGCGGCCTTGCCGCAAGCTGGAAAGCAGATATTATAAAATGCGAAGAAATCAAAGAGCCCCGGCCGTCACGAATTAAAAGAAGTGATAACTACACTATCTACAAAGGAAGGAAAAAAATAATCACTATGTCTGAAAAGGCAAAAACCGGCGGCCTTATTATCAGGGATGACCCATTCCCGTTTTATGGCAGAGCTTTCGACCCGAAGAAAGTTAAAATCAGCCCCAAGGAAGCTGAAAAAATCGCTAATAAACACAAAGGTTACACTCCTGAAGGTTTTGAAAATTACGATTACGAGCTGAAACCAATTGACCCGCCGGACAATACACCTGCCTGGCGCATAGGGAAAAGGGTAAATCTTAAAAAAACACTCGAAGACAAAAAGGCGGCTTCAGACTGGTGGAACGTCAAAGTTAACGCCGAAACAGGCCAGGTAATAGAATAAGCCGGCCGGAGCTATTTAAACAAACAATGTAAACGGATATGCGCTTGTATTAGCCGACCAACCATCATCTGTTTCCTGGTTGCTGACGCAATCTTTACAAGATGCGGATTGTTATGAAATCTTTGGAAATAATCAGTAATATATGGCTTTTACACAACATTAACTGAACGTCCTACTCGCCGCTTTCTGCTGAATATTTTGCGTCCGTCTTTTGTTCGCATACGTGCCCTAAAACCGCTTTTTCGCGACCTTTTTATTTTGCTTATGCGAGGATTCTCCACAAAAATTCTCCTGATAGAAAGATGAAATTTTTTCGTCTAATTAATAATGCCACTTTCCCAATAATAGAATTTATTAACGCGGCATTATAACCTTGTTTGCCTTTTTTTCAAGAGGTTCAAACTCAATAGTACCTTATATCAGCTTAAGTAACTGGCGGGGTCTTGCTGATAAAACCGCTTTAATTCATTATACAATTCAGGGTGGGCTTCTTTTAACTCTTCGGATTTTTCAAAGAAAAACTCTGTTACCACGGCAAAAAACTCCGCCGGATTAGTGGAACCATATTTATTTAAAAGGGTCGGATGTTGTCGCGCCTTTGCCCGCCTGAGCTTCTTGTAATCTTTTTCCAGCACACGCGCCCATGCAATATAGCTGGACCGGCTGTTAAGGACCGCAGTGCTGTCGCCTTTGCCGCCGGAGCTGTCGATTTGATGTGCGAACTCATGAAATACGACATTGTGGCCATCGTTGATATCCGCGACGCCATGTTTTACGTCATCCCACGAGAGCACTACTGAACCTCGATGCCACGACTCACCAAGAAGAACCTGCGGAGCTTCAGCCACTACGCCGGATGGCAGATGTTTGGTTCGGCTCGCTATAAAGGCATGGGGGTATACTAATATCGAAGAAAGGCCCGGATAATATTCGGTTTTTCGGTGCAGAAGCAGCATACATGCCTGAGCCGCTATAGTAACCTTTATTTCATCGGTTATGATAAGTTTGCCGCAGCCTTCAAAACGCTTTTCAGCGATGAAGATAAGTATGTGGTGCTGTAACTCGGTTCTATCCTCCAGTGGCAGGCGATTGTAGAATGGGACATTAGTTTCGATAATTCTCAACCATTCTTCCGGAAATCTCTGATTGGCAACTCGATATCGCCGCAATTTCTTAAACCGGAACATGTGGTCTGCCCTTTTTCCCAAAAATATATACCGCGAAACTTTTTATGTAATATCTTAGCAAAAAATCGGCCTCGATACTGTTTTTATCTCTGCTTTTTCTGTACTTCGCCGGTCATCGGTACGAAGCGGACGGGCATTACGTTCTTCTTCTGAAGTTCGCCTTTCTCGTCCCTGGTAATCATGACCAGATGCTGAAAACCCAGGGAATCTTCATAGGGTATAATCATTCTGCCGTCCTGCTTTAACTGCTCAATCAGCGGCTCAGGAATACGCTCGGCTGCCGCGGTGCCGATGATGGCATCGAAAGGCGCTTTTTCGGGCCAGCCGAAAAAGCCGTCGCCGGCTTTGACGAAAACATTTTTGTAGCCAAGCTCCTTAAGCAGTTTTTCCGACCTTTTGGCAAGCGGTTCGACGATTTCAATCGTATAGACCTCTTGTGCAATCTCGGCACAGACCGCCGCCTGATAGCCCGAGCCGGTCCCGATTTCCAGAACCTTATAATCCGGTCGAAGCTCCATTGCCTCGGTCATAAATGCAACAATATACGGCTGGCTTATCGTCTGGTCGAAACCTATCGGAAGCGGGTGGTCTGCATAGGCCCTTTCGAGGTTGCTGCTCCAGATATTTTTATTGGGATGCTGTACAAAGGCGTGCCGGGGTACGGTTTGCATTGCCTTTAATACATTGGGATCGTTGACGTCCCTGGCCTTTATTTGAGAGGCAACCATTCTCGCACGTTCTTTGATGCGTTCTGTAAAAGCCGGGTGTTTATGCTCCGGCCGAACCCCGCCCCTGATAGGGGCGGGACGGGCTGGTTTTTGAATGTTTGGGTCCTGCGAATTATTGGGCGATTGAACATTTGTATCAGATGCCTGCTGATTCGATTCGGCTTTTTCATTCGCCCCTGAGACGGTGTTGGCAGGTCTTTTTGAACAGCTAACAGCAAATAATACAAGCAGTGCCATAACAAAGAAAGGCACTTTATTGGCTTTGATCCCTTCGACAAGCTCAGGATAAATTGGGTT
>CAYSJK010000023.1:0-18195 GCA_964431375.1 uncultured Pirellulales bacterium | reverse complement strand
AGCGCTTGCATGGCATGCAAGAGGTCGTGGGTTCGAATCCCATTGGCTCCATTTTCCATATCCTATCACAAATATTGGATATTAATTATTGAGATAGCTCACAATTACAGCTGAAAATCTGCTTTATTCCGCCCTTCTCCCCATTATAAGGCGTTTTGCTAAAGTCATTTATGTTTTGGCAAAGAAATTCCCGGATAAAATAAGAACAATTATTGACAAATAGGAGTAAAGACTATATAGTAGTAATACCTAATTCTTTACAGCGATAAAGGACAGAAGGATTATCTTTCGTTGGTCAACGAATATAGATAGAGTTTTGAAAGGGCTCAAAATGAAAAATTTAGAAAAAGGACCTGCTCTTAAAAAGCACTGGAAATTTATCGTGTTGTTTTTGTCTTTCATAACCGGCTTTATGTCTGCAAAATGCTATTCTCTCGACCCACCACCTATTACGCCAAATGAAGAATTTTTCTGGCTGTCTAACCCTCCGTCCATACCCGGGGACTGGCATTTAATCGTAGATGGTAACGTCGAACAAGCTTTATCACTCAGCATGGAAGAGCTGATGCAATATCAAGCCACAACTCAAATGTCAACTTTAGAGTGCTATTTCCCCGTAGGTCCACATTTGCTCGTGGGAAATGCCAACTGGACCGGAGTTAAGTTACAAACAATTATCCAGGAAGCTAATCCGTCAATTGAGGCAGAATCAGTTACATTCCATGCGCTCGATGGCTACTCTGTGGGCTCCTACAGCCTGGATGAGTTGTTAGAGAGGGATGATTATCTCCTGGCATATGGTATGAATGGCCAGACACTTCCTCTTGAGCAGGGATATCCTCTAAAACTGGTTTTGCCGGGAATTGCCGGTTATCAAAATGCACGATGGTTGAAACAAATAGAAATTTCCTCATCTACACCGACTATAAACTTAAATCATTATCCCATTCACGCCAGGTTCCTCGAGCCGAAGCATCAAGGAACTATTGCCCTGGGCACTTACACCATTCGTGGAATGGTAAACGCAGGTGAGGCAATAGACATTACCAAAATAGATATAAGTTTAGACGATGGTGCAACGTGGGAATCCGCCCAACTGCTTAACTATTACGTCCCTAATGTGTGGAAACACTGGGAATTTACATGGGAGATTCCTCAGGTTGGTGAGTATGTGATTTATGCACGTGCGACAGATAGTTTTGGTAATGTCCAACGAGAAGAGATAGGAGATTTTGGGTGGCGGGGATTTAGAGTCCTTGTTACAGTTGATTATGATAATGATAGTGATGGAGTGGCTAACTCAATAGACAACTGTCCGAATGATTATAATCCCTCCCAGATAGATTCGGATGGTGATGGAACAGGAAATGTTTGTGATGCGGATTGCCCTGACCTTGACGGCCTAAATCCCATCAATTTTGTAGATTTTTCAATATTCGCTAATAACTGGCTATCGGTTGACGTTAATCTAACAGGTGATTTTAATATGGATGAAATCGTTGATGTGAACGACCTGGGTATATTTGCCGACTACTGGTTGAGCCATTGCTATGAAGATTAAATAGTGAAAAGCAAAATATAATTGTATATGATGCTACCTGAAGCTGCCAAAGCAGGGCCTCAGCTGAAACAACTTAGTAAAGCGCAGAAATTTCTCGTGCACACGGTAAATGAATGGCTATAATCGCTGCTGTTTCGAACGAGAGATTAATAAAATAGAGGTTTTTATGTCTAAAATTAAAAGCAGGGGAGATATGCAGCAAAAGCTGCAATCCTTTGAGGCAAAGTGTCATAAAGTAAGTCTCAAAATAACACCACAGAGGATGGCTATCTATAGGATTTTGGTTGCTTCTAAAGAGCACCCTTCCGCAGAAAGAGTATATCAGCAAGTAAGGAAGGAACTGCCAAATATTTCATTCGATACGGTTAACAGAACGCTTTTGACGCTAAACGAGATTGGCGCGGCTTTTGTGGTAGAAGGTTCGGGCGATGCCAAGAGATTTGACGGAAATCTCGAAGCTCACCAGCATTTTAAGTGTATAAAATGCAAAAGAATTATTGACTTTCACTATAAATCCTTCGACAATATTCGTGTTCCCAAGACTCTCAGCAAAAGATTCACTGTATCGAGAAAAACGGTATATTTTGAAGGCATTTGTGATTTGTGCAGTAAAAAATAAATTGAGAAAACAGTCTTAGTAAAAAAATTATCATGTAAAGGGATGTTGTAAATGAATCTAAAAGGTACACAAACAGAAAAGAACCTGCTGACAGCATTCTCAGGAGAATCGCAGGCGAGGAATCGCTATACGTATTTCGCAAGCCAGGCAAGAAAGGAAGGCTATGAACAAATAGCCGCTATATTTGAAGAAACGGCTAACCAGGAGAAGGAACATGCCAAGCGGGAGTTTAAATTCCTGCAAGGCGGCGAGGTGGAGATACAGGCAGCTTTTCCTGCCGGCGTTATTGGCAATACCAAAGAAAATCTGCTCACTGCAGCAGCCGGTGAACATTATGAGAACACTGAGATGTACCCCGGCTTTGCTAAGGTTGCAGACCAGGAGGGATTTTCGGAAATCGCTGAAGTATTCAGGAACATTGCTATAGCTGAGAAGCGACACGAAGATAGATATATCGCTCTGGCCAAAAACATTACCGACGGGAAAGTCTTCAAGCGTGAAAAACCAGTCCGCTGGGTCTGCAGAAACTGTGGCTACGTACACGAAGGTACAGAAGCTCCCGATGTATGCCCTTCCTGTGCACATCCGCAGGCACATTTTGAGCTGGAAGCAACTAACTACTAAAAACAGTAGCTGTTATCTTTCAAGTTAGTGTTAAAAGAGGAAAATTGACATAATTAAATTCTAAAAGGGGAAAATTATGGCCGAGAAACTTCAAATCTATAAATGCAATGTCTGTGGCAATATCGTAGAAGTGCTTCATGGCGGGGTCGGCGAACTGGTTTGCTGCGGAAAGCCGATGGAACTTCTTGTCGCAAAGACGGCCGACGAGGGCAAGGAAAAGCACGTACCGGTAATCGAAAAAATTGATGGTGGTATCAAGGTAAAAATCGGTAGTGTCCCTCATCCGATGGAAGAAAAACACCATATTGAGTGGATTGAGGTCATTGCTGACGGTAAGGCATACAGGCAGTTCCTCAAAGCCGGCGATGCACCTGAAGCCGTGTTCAATATCGAGGCAAGCTCTATCTCAGCCCGCGAGCATTGCAATATTCACGGACTATGGGAGGCAAAGTAACAATGATTAGCAAAAAAATGCAGGATGCCCTGAACGAGCAGATTAACGCAGAGTTGTATTCAGCTTATATGTACCTTTCGATGGTCGCCTACTTCGAATCCGTAAATTTACCCGGCTTTGCGACGTGGATGAGGGCCCAGACGCAGGAAGAGCTGATGCACGCAATGAAGATTTACGATTATGTAAACGAGCGTGGCGGCAGAGTAACATTAAAAGCCATAGATGGTCCTACGACAAATTGGGAATCACCTCTGGCCGTTTTTGAGGCGGTTTATGCACATGAACAGAAAGTAACAGGCCTGATTAATAAGCTGGTGGATGTGGCTATCGAAGAAAAAGACCATGCAACAAACAACTTTTTGCAATGGTTTGTCAATGAGCAGGTTGAGGAAGAATCGTCCGCCGATGAAATAGTGCAAAAGCTTAAGCTTATGGCAAATGCCCCGGACGGGATACATATGCTTGATAACGAGATGGGACAAAGGGTATTTACACCACCCACAACAAAAGGAGAATAAAAATGCCTATGCCTTTTAACGCAGATGAAGTATTCGAGATGGCTGAGCAAATCGAAAGAAACGGAGCAAAGTTTTATCGCTCTGCTGCGGAAAAATTCCCTGACGAACGTCAGGTGTTCCTTGACCTTGCGGCTATGGAGGACAAACACCTAAAAACCTTTCAAGCCATGCGTGCCGAGCTTTCAGCCTCCGAGGCAGAACCGCCTGTTTTTGACCCCGATAGTCAGGCCCAGATGTATCTTCGAGTAATGGCAGATGGACACGTTTTTGACACAAAAACCGACCCCGCCGAGAAGCTAACCGGCCAGCAAACCGTGCAGGATGTACTCAAGACAGCTATCGGTCTCGAAAAGGATTCTATTGCCTTCTATGTTGGCCTGAAAGAGTGTGTCCCGCGTAAAACCGGCAAAGAAAATGTCGAAGCCATAATCAGAGAAGAGATGGGCCATATTGCTATCTTGAACCAAAAAATGGCTGCTCTATAATAGCTGGATAAATTCCGCTATCAAATAACTGTCTAAATCGCGGCTGTTTTCAAGGATGCAAATGCTAGATTTAGAGACCCTATTTAAGCTAAGCTATGGTATGTGCATAATCAGCTCGAAGGAGGGTGACCGCATCAATGGCTGTATCGTCAATACGGTATTTCAAATAGTGCCTGAGCCGCCGATGATAGCGGTCAGTATCAACAGACAGTACTTAACACACGAATTTATTAGCGATAGCAAAGTTTTTAGTGTTTCTATTCTCTCGCGGCAGACTCCGATGTCTTTTATTGGCCGGTTTGGATTCAGGACCGGCAGGGACATAGATAAATTTGAGAACATAAAATATGAAATAGGCCAAACGGGTGTGCCGATAGTTTTGGATAACACCATCGCTGCCATCGAGGCAGAGGTTACCGAAAGTATTGACATCGTAACCCACACGTTATTCATTGCAAAAATAGTGGCCTGCCGGACACTCGATGATAATGCCGAACCTATGACTTATGACTACTATCGTGATATCAAGCACGGCAGAACACCGGAAACTGCCGCTACATACGTCAAGATAAAACCAAAGAGCAAAATAAAAAAAGGAGTAAAAAATATGAAAAAATACAAATGTCTTGTGTGTGGATACATATACGACCCTGCTGTGGGCGACCCGGATAATGGTGTAGAACCGGGAACAAGTTTTGAAAATTTGCCGGATGACTGGGTCTGCCCGGAATGCGGGGCCGGCAAAGACCAGTTTGAGCCGGTCGAAGAGTAAAGAACTAATACCCTTTCGAAAGAAAAAGCTAATACTCATCACACAAGTAATTAAGCTTTCTGTTTAATTAAGGTACATAATGATGAGAAAAGTAGAAATACCGAGCTATCTGTTTAGGGTTTGGTTGCTACTGGTGATTACTATTTTTGCATTCGCGCCTGTAGCGCAAAACCTTTATGCAGACGGTAAATACTTCCCTGAAAAGGCTTATAAAACACCACCTGATATACCGATTCAGAGGGCTATTTTAGTTCACAGGGATGGAATTGAGAGACTAACGATTGAGTCTTCGTTAAATGGGCAGGGGCAGGAATTTGGATGGATTATACCGCTGCCTTCAAAGCCAACACAGTTTGAAAAAGCTTCTCCGGGACTTATTAAAACTTTTAGCCTTATACTTCAGCCTAAGATTATCCACGACCTTACTAAATCCATTAGACCGCTCTGTGTAATCGCGGTAATTATCACTTTAGGTTGTGTAATGTCTGTAACAAAAGTACCTAATAAACGAGTCAATCGTCTTTTGCTGTTGTTATTAATTACACTTATTTTCTCATGTTTCTTTATGCCGCATATGGGGGTAGTGCGCACTGCTGGGATAAAGGCCACGGATATATTAGGAATCAAGGTGCACCAGATTCAGGAGATAGGAAGTTATGAGCTTGCTACTCTTGAGGCGGATAATGCCGATGCCCTGGATAAATGGCTAAGCAGCAATGGATTTGCCGGCCTTACGGATAAAGATATACCGGTTATTTCCGACTATATCAGAGATGGCTGGTTTTTTGTGGCGGCGAAACTACGCAGAGAAGGTAACGGTTATAGTCGTCCACATCCGCTTACAATGTCCTTTGCCGGTGAAATACCCATATATCCGATACGTCTTACCTCAACATTAGGTCATAATGTGCACTTGGAGCTTTTTGTCATTGCTGAGAAGCAGGCAAATTGCAGTAAATTAACTCTTGAAGTTTCTGATGAATACGGCTTCGAGGAGATTAGTGGAGTAAATCTTTACGACACAACATACCTTTCAGGTTTTGAGGGGAAAACATATAGACAAGATATTGGCCATCCGGATGCAAAAGAGCATTTGTGGGATGGATGTATTGTAAGCAGATTGTCCGGTACACTTACACCTGATGATATGGCCAAAGATATTATTTTAGAGCTTAAACCAACAAAGCCATATCAGAAGTACTATTTCAGCAGGATGGGTGCACTCGGAACAGGATTAATCGCTTCCTTGATTGCGTGGAGTCTTTTATTTGCTATATTGACAGCAGTCTTTGGGGGTAAAAGCAAAAAAGGGAATAAATGGAAAGCTCTTTTTAGGATAATAATATTTGCCTTATTAGTTTCGCTCCTTGTTGGGGGATTTACTTATGCCGTGCTGCCTAAGGTCGATGTTCAAGCTATGAATTTCGTACACTTCATCAGGTATGACAGTCGGTTATTTTACGCGGGTTCTGAGATTGTCGAAAAGTATGATTATTTTGACAATTTGAATGTAGATGAAACTATTCGGCTTGTGGATGATTATTTTGTGTCTAAGGGCACGAAAAATATATATACAACAGAGAAAATAAAACGCGAAGATTCACCCGGTAACTACACAGTTTTCGAAGATGAGCGTGGTGTTATTTTAAGGATTTATTCCAGAGAAGGTTATCCACGTGATTTTGTAAAACCCCAGGATACTGAGGAATAGATATTATGCAGGAAATTCGGCCATCTGTAACTCAGCGGTTCGACAGGCTCACCGTCCAGAGCGAAGTCGAAGGACAGTATATAATCTGTGCGGAGGTAGCAGCCCCACCGAATGCTTTGGTTGTCTTCGGTGCCTCCGGAGACCTGACCAGGCGCAAACTTTTACCGAGCATTTCTGAGATTTATTCACAGGCTTTGCTTGACGAAAAATTCTATCTTTTAGGTGTGGGGAGAAAAAAACTATCAGATGTTGATTTCCGCAAAATTGCGCAGCAGGCAATGAGGGAAAATTCCGTTGATGCAACGGTTAAAGATTTGGGTTCTTTCACAGAAAAGCTTTACTATTTATCCGGCGATTACAGTGATGCCGCGTTTTATGCTCACATCGAAGACAAGCTCACCGAATTAGATAAAAAGCATAAAGTCGATGGCACTCGCATTTTTTATCTCGCTGTTCCACCGCTTCTTTACAGTACAATTGTAGAGCATCTCGGCAAAGCAAAATTATCCTGTCCCCATGACTTGGCTTTACAGAAAAAGACCCGATTAGTCGTGGAGAAACCATTTGGCAGGGATTTAGAAAGTGCGGTTGAACTAAACAGAATAATCCATAATTGTTTTGACGAGTCTCAGATTTACCGCATTGACCACTACTTAGGTAAAGATACTGTTCAAAATATCTTGATGTTCAGATTTGCCAATGTAATCTTTGAGCCCATCTGGAATCGCAATTTTATAGACCACATTCAGATTACGATAGCCGAGTCGGTCGGCATTGAGCATCGCGGCGGCTATTATGATAAAGCAGGAGCGCTGCGGGATATATTTCAAAATCATATGCTTCAAATGCTCGCCTTGGTGGCGATGGAGCCGCCCGCCTTATTTGATGCCGACCATATCCGGGATGAAAAAATAAAATTATTGCGCTCGATTCGACCATTTGCAAAAGAGCAGATAAATGAACTTTTCGTCCGTGGCCAATACGGCCCGGGCTCGATAAACGGCAGGCAGGTTGTCGGCTATCGAGAAGAGCCCGACGTTGACCCCCAATCCAAAACCGAAACTTTCGTCGCCGCAAAGCTCTTTATCGATAATTGGCGATGGAAGGATGTGCCTTTCTATCTGCGAACCGGCAAACGGCTCGCAAAAAAAAATACCGAAATCGCTATCACTTTCAAAAAAGTCCCGCATTCGATGTTTTTTTCAGCCGGCCTCAGCGATATGCCTCCAAATATCCTGACATTCCAGATTCAGCCGGAAGAAGGAATTTCCCTTAGCTTCCAGGCCAAGCGGCCCGGCTCAAAGATTTGTATGGGCACATTGAATATGAATTTTAATTATAAAAACATTTTCCTGGTTGATATGCCTGAAGCTTATCAAAGATTACTTCTGGATTGTATGGCTGGTGACCAGACGCTCTTTACCAGACAGGATGACCTGGAGCAGTCCTGGCGGCTATTGGCCCCCGTGCTGCAAACCTGGGAAAGCGACGATTCTACACCTTACCAGTATCCAGCAGGCAGCGAGAGCTTTTTACAGGCGGATAAACTCATAGAATCCGATGGTCGAAAATGGAGAAGGCTTTCAGCCGGTGATTAGCAAGTCCTGAATTACAGTTCTTTGGCAGCTGTTTTTGCATCACGTTTGTCTGCTGTTGTACTGCCTATACTAATTTATGATATGTACACCACCGCTCATTAATAATTTGCCCATAATCATTCAAAGATGCCATGGGCTCCGCATTGGTCTAAAAAGCATTCGGTTTGCAACTTCGTCATTGACAAATCGTTCTCGCTCAGGGTCCCATTGTAATTTTCTGCCAAGCTGCATCGCAATTGCACCAAGCACACAAACCGTGCAGGACCGATGCCCGACTTCGACAGGTGCGATAGTTTCCCCGCGTGACCTGATACATTCGAGGAAATTTGCTTTATGGTTTTCGCTTTTGTACAGGTGAATTTCATCCGGTTTTATTCGCGAGTCCAACAGCGATTTTGGTTCTGCATCTGTATATCCACGCATTACATATACCCAACCCTCCGAACCTTCAAATAGAACTCCTTGTTTATTTTTCTTATTGTCTGCGCAGATGACCTTGACACCGTTTGCATATGTATAATCGATACGGAAATCGCCGTGAACATCCCAGAGTCCGTCCTTTGGAAACTCCGCTTGCGCTTCGATTTCCACAGGGCCTGTATATTCTGTCCCCATCCCCCATTGTGCGATGTCAAGATGGTGGCTGCCCCAGCCGGTAATCATCCCACAGCAGTAGTCCATAATGCGCAGCCATCCGGGTCGGTCATAACCGGTTTGTGGGTGGACACGCTTCTCGGTATAGCTGGCCCAGGGTGCAGGCCCAAGCCACATATCGTAATCAAGCCCGTCGGGCACGGGCATAGGGGGTTGTGGGTCTGTAGCGGGGTCTGTACCAAAGCCCACTTTAATGGTATGCAGTCTGCCAATCCGCCCATTGCGAACCAGCTCACACGCATGACGAAATCTGGAATCACTGCGCTGCTGGCATCCAACCTGAAGGATGCATCCATAGCGGCGAACCGTGTCGCTCAGCACACGACCCTCTCCAATCGTCAAGGTCAACGGCTTCTGTAGAAAAATATTCTTTCCCGCCTTGGCAGCGGCAATAGCAATCAAAGCGTGCCAGTGGTCGGGTGTAACGATTAAAACCGCATCAATATCCTCTCGTGCTATCAGCTCTCTGAAATCTTTGTACGCTGTACAACCTTTGTAAGTTCCATCCCGGTTTTGCCCACTATAACGTTCTTCAACAATTTGCTTGGCGTTTTCAGCCCGTTTGGAATCAACATCGCATACGGCTATGACCTGGGCTTTTTTGAATTCCAACACCTCTTTCATATCGACAAGTCCCATTCGCCCCACGCCGATACATCCCAACGTGATGCGATTATTCGGCGCATCAGCTCCGAACATCAAAGCGGGGAAAATCATTGGCCCGGCCAAAGCCCCTGCTGCTGCAACCGCAGAACTTTTCAGGAATTGTCGCCTCGTTAACGTATTTATTTTTCCCTTTTTCAGTATTCTTCCCTTCCTTTCCCGAAAAATGGACAAAAATTCGGTCGGCTGTTTTGTATTCTTGCTGAGTAATCATATTAAATATATTTGACTTCCACAAGGAAAATCTATTTGCATCGAAGAGGTGCTTTGCTTTATCCTTATGCTATATCGAAACCTGAGAATGGCTACATCGATATGCCTTGATTCAGAGAAAAAAAAGAAATTCTAAACAGGAAAAGAAAAGCCCAGAAGACAATTTCTAAAAATTGGTTTTTACTATCATACTGATATGTGGTTATATTGCCGGCTGCGTCTATTGTTTTCTCGAGCTGTTGCTACTACCTAATCATAGTAGGAGTTGTTTATGCCATATAATATAAGAATTATCTCCACATACCCTCCCAGAAAATGTGGAATTGGTACCTTTTCAAGGGACCTGGCAACTGCCCTTGAGCACTTTACAGGTGAAGTCGGCCATATTAGAGTCGCCGCTATTGATAACGATAACGGCCCTTATGATATCCCTGTGGACCTAAGGATAGACCAATATAATCCTCAATCCTGGGCAGATGCTATCACAAATATTTTTTCTCGTGCAAAAGAAGGCACAAATCCCACAGTTATAATTTTACAGCACGAATTTGGCCTTGACCCCGATGAAAAAGGTGAAGATGGCCAGGGGACAAATTTCGTCCGAATGGCAAAGGCTTTTCAGCAGCAAGGCCTGACTACACTGGTTTATCTACACACTGTCCTTGATGAACCGGATGAATACAAGGTAAAAACCACGCAGGAGCTGGCTAAATATAGTGATGGACTCATTGTTACAACAGAAAGTGCCATTAATATCCTCGAATCGGATAAGTATGGAATTGAACATGCCAAGCTTACACATATTGACCATGGTATCAGGATGCAGCACCCTTCTCAATACGACCGATTGGCAATTAAACACGAATATGGTTTGGAGAATCGTTTCCTCATCACTACACTTGGGCTTCTTTCGCCGGATAAAGGAATCCAATACAGCGTTCGAGCGTATGGCGGGTTTTTGAATGAGTCCTGTACGCCGGAGCAAAGGAAGAAATTAGTCTATTTGATTGCCGGTCAGTACCATCCTGGATTCGTAAAGGCCGATGGCGGCCAGCCGTACAGAGAGTTCCAGGCAGAACTAAATAAGGCCCTCGAAGAATCAAAATTAAGCTTCTGCAGAGTAAAAGATTTTAATACGGTCGATTTTGACCGGTACGATGTGGTTTTTCTGGATACCTTTCTGGATGAAAATACACTGATGAGTTTTTATGGCGCCACAAATGTAATGCTCCTGCCTTATCTTAATATGCAGCAGATATCAAGCGGCATACTGGCCGATACTCTCGGTTCAGGCCGGGTTGCGGTAGCAACTAAGTTTAGGTATGCGGTGGAGCTGATTCATTCAAATAAGCGTTGTTCCCAGGGCCTTGTAATAGGCAGACACGCCAGAGGTATTCTTGTCGACCCGGGCGAACCTTCTGTGAAACAAATAGCGGAAGCACTGGATTATTTGGTCTTCAATAAGAAAAAACGCCTTATGATGGAAAAGCAAGCCCACCAGAGAGGGTATCAAATGAGATGGGATAATAGTGCCTGGGCATTATTACAATATATCGACTTCGTCAGAGAGGAAAAAGAAATCGTCACTGGCAGAGGAGTAAAGTTTACCAGAGAAAAACCATCCGTCTTTCAGAAGGAAAAACTCCGTCTTGCTTCTAACAGACAAGCCACTAATAACTCGCGTATAACCAAGTAGAAGTATTCCTTCTGAATCAGCGGTAACAAGATGGATTTTTAAAAAAAATGCCGGCTGATATTTTTGTTGTCATACTGGCTGTAATATTTATAATTTCAGAAAGATTGCTGTAAGCAGTATTTTTCCGAACAAAACAAATTTGTCTGACGCCAGTATTGAAAGGAGCAGGTATGAAACTCAACCGAAAATTAAAGATGGGAATGGTAGGAGGTGGTCCGGGGGCATTTATCGGCGACGTTCACCGCAGGGCATCTCGCCTGGATGGCGGCATCGAGCTTGTCGCAGGGGCGTTCGATATTAATCCACGCAAATCCAGGCAGATGGGACGAGAACTGCTGCTCGATTCCAGACGTGGATATCGTAACTACAAGGAGATGATTGAGCGAGAGCTTAAGCTGCCGGTGGGCGAAAGAATTGATTTCGTCTCGATTACCACCCCGAACAACTGGCATTTCCCTATCGCTAAGGATTTTCTCAACGCCGGCTTCCATGTTATGTGCGAAAAACCGATGACATTCAATGTCAATGAGGCCAGGCAATTACAAAAAATCGTCAGGAAGTCACGTAAAGTGTTTGGGCTTATGCACAATTACACCGGCTACCCGATGGCCAAGCTGGCCCGGGATTTGGTACGCGGCGGCGAGATGGGTAAGATTCGCAAGATTGTAGTGCAGTATCCGCAGGGCTGGCTGGCTACAGCCGTGGAGAAAACCGGTAGCATGCAGGCGGCATGGAGAACCGACCCAAAGCAAAGTGGCGGAGCCGGCTGTATGGGTGACATCGGAACGCACGCAGAGAATCTCTCGGAATACATTACAGGGCTGAAGATTACACACCTCTGTGCTGACCTGACGATTTTTGTCAAGGGCAGGCGACTTGACGACGACGGCAATGTCCTGTTGCGCTTTAACAACGGCGCAAGGGGAATCCTTCACGCCAGCCAGATATCAATCGGTGAAGAGAACAATCTGGCCATCTGGGTCTATGGTGAGCAGAAATCTTTGGAATGGCATCAGGAACACCCAAATTATCTCTATGTTAAGCAAATGAACGGTCCCGTAGAGGTCTGGCGACGAGGTAACGACTATGTAGGAGCTAAAAGTCCTGCTGCAGCACGAGCTACACGCCTGCCGTTTGGCCATCCTGAAGCATTCTTCGAGGCCTTCGCTAACATCTATTGCAACTTCGCCGATACTCTGCGTGCAAAATTAACAAGGACAAAACCTGACCCGCTGGCGCTGGACTTTCCCGATGTCAGTGATGGTCTGCGCGGCATGCTTTTTATTGATACCGTCTTAGCCAGTACCAAGAGCAAACAGAAATGGACTAAGTTCAAGAAGTAAAAATTAAAATAGCTAAAAGAAAAGGAATTATCTTAAGCAGGGAAGCAGGATTCTCCGGCATCCAACAGATAAAAAAGATAGAAATGTTTATAGACTCCATTTTGCAATTGGATGCAAAATGGAGTCTTATAAATTCAGAAAGCCAATTTATTCCATCTTGGTTATTTCTGTAAATCGTACTAAAGCACTTTCAGTTTCCTGATGTGGCTCGACTGTTCCAACCAAACCTACCTTTACACCTAAAAATTTGCTCAAATCCTTTTCAGGTGCTGATTCGCTCGGTAAAGCGTAACAAATGGTTTTGCCCGAATCATCAATTATCCGGTAATGTCCGGGGCCGTATGTCTCAAAGGTTTGAAACTGCCCTACTACCGCAAATCTACCCAAGTCTTGATATTCACCAAGTCTTGTAGCGCGGGCCTTTTCTATCCGCTCCTTAATCTGCCTCAACTGTGCATTTTGAAGCTGAACTTCTTTGGATACTGCCAAAGCCAATTCAAAACGCTCTATCTGCTTAATAGCAAATTCCGCATAGCGTACGGCTTTGCCCGCCTCTTTATTGTCGGCAATCTCAGCAAGTGCTTTCTTTATATCTGCATAATTCTGCTGGCCGATTGGTTTGGCTTGTTCTGCCTGGATTTGTTTTTCCAAAACACGATATTCTTTTAGCTTTTCGGCCTCGACCGAAATATCCGTTGCAACAACTGTGGCAACGTCGTTAGGCTCAGCCACCGGCTCAACAGTCGTCACGACTTCACCAACAGGCCCAAGTGGTCTTGTATATTGGGTACTTACCCAAAGATAGGCACCGGCTGGAGGAGCAATCTTATAATAATTATCCTGTTCTTCACCAAGCAACCCGACCTTATCACCCCGGTTGAGCTTTAACTGCAGATACGTGGAATATAATGGCTTTACAGTATCAGAGCCCGCGTAAACACGAACGTCGTCGCTGGTAACAATACCAACAGCCGGATTATTCGGGTCCACATTAACATATTGCATTGATATCCAGGAAAAACTACCCTCCGGCGGTACAATGCGAGACCAGCTAAATTGGGTGCTGACTACTTCTATTCTGTTGCCCTTGTTGAGCTTGCCGCAGCTGTAATAATTTGTACCTGGACCGGAGCGAACATAGACATTATCTCCAATAATCTCGGCAACATAAGGAAAAGAGAGGTTACTCACATCGTTGGCATCACCAGCAGGCCCCTGCTGGGCAAAACCAATAGAGACTAAACTAATCAGAATGGCGATAATGAAAATATTAATGTGATTTTTCATTTTTTTATCTCCCAAAAGAGGTCCTCATCTGATAAATCACCTAACAACCGGACTCATATCCTGCCACTAAGGCACCAAGACACTAAAATTCAATTATATTTATTTTTTTCACTTTCAAATCTCCTTTGTGACCTCGTGTCTTCGTGGCAAATCACACACCCGCTCAAATTAGCACCCCCCTTACCAATTGTCAACTCATTTATACTGCTAAATAAGGCCAGATTCGATGGAATTTTCCTGATATGGTCTGTAAATTTTAATGGTAGAGTTATGCTAATTACACCTGTTTGAGGGATTTGATGAGCCGGTAACCCAAAGATTCTCGTAAAGATATGTTTTACATATTTTAGAGAAAATTATGCCCGTAAATAGTACGAAAAACAGCGGTGGAATTTTTGAACTCGTCAGGGCAAAGCACGCCGTAGCTTGTGCCACAGGTAACTTGATGTGACTATTTGCTCTTTTTCTCAACCTCAATGAGCTGTTCATTCTGATAGGTGTACTCTTTGTCCAGGACTTTATCTATGAACTTATCGCCGTTTTTTAATCCTAGATTTTTATAAGTGAACGTCTCTGCCGGGATAGCCTCGTTTATACGGACATTCTTAAATACATTTTCCTTATGGCTTGACAGGCTAAAGTCCCTATAATCGAAAGTATCTTTTGTACGTCTACTCGGCACGTACACACCATTTACATCCTGATACTCTATGCTCTCCTGATGCATTAATTTCCCGTCATCGGTGGTCATTTCCGAAGAAATTATGTTATAACCGGCATTCGCAGAGAAGGTCTTTATTTCCCAGACATTGTTGATGTCAAAAACGTTCATCACAAATGGCTCATGCACACGATACTGTACATCGCCGGACAGAGTCCGCTGCTCGACTTTCATGGATAATCCATTAACTACGTGTTCTCCTTTTTCTTCTATAATCTCCATAAGACGAGGGCCGCGTACCCAAACCTGAGACTCGATATCAAATAAATATCGGGGGAGATAGACAGGCTGATGCCCCCCACAAGATGAGTCATCCTTTTCTATTTTCTGCTTGATTGCTTTGCGCTCTATAACCTCTCCTTTCCTCCATGCGTTTGGATTTGCGCTAAGTTGATATTCGCCCATAACAATATAACTTCCGCAACTGCGTCCAGACTTTGCTCCGAGGTCTCTGCTATCAGCCAAATCTAAATAACGTATTGGTGTATTCCTGCAAACCTTTGAATAGGAAAGTTCTTTGTCCAAATCACATCTGAAAATGACCCTGCTGGAATCAATCTCAGCCACTTCATTAGGACAGGGACCAACGGCATTCGTATGAATCTCAAAGGTCCTTTTTGCCTGTTCGCCCTTGTCGATAATATACCTTGAACCCTCCATTTCGTACTGCCAGGTATGTATCCGTTCAAAGTTCTCTTTCGTTTGAATTGATATAGTCCTGAGGATTTCGGGAATCCTTTCTAGCTTAACAACCTGAAATGTCTCACTTTGCCCGACAGCTAAACCACACATCAAAATAATTAAAACGATAATCAGACTTAGTTTCGTAAACGAATCTTTCGCATCCATATCTATACCCTTCTTTTTAGAATTAAACATTTACCTAATATACAAGAATTATTGTCTAAAGTCCCGTATTCTACGGTTCCCTATATTCAATACCAGCATTCTTGGCTTGGTACATTTACTTCTACTGGCTGAAAATCGGGGTGCGAACTAAATCCAGCTTCACAGTCAGGACACTTTCCGTATATGCCTGGAAGACCCACACATTTACCAAGACAATGAAGCCAATCCTTGTTGTATATATCACAACGAGTTTCTGTGAAGCAAAGTATCTCATAATCAAAACAGAAGCCTAGACACCCTGGTTCTGTGCAACTGTAAGCGGTGTTTCCACTCCAGACTGTTTTAAAATAATCTGCGCACCACGACCCACACTCTGGGCACTGATCGGTTTCTCCGACGCATGTAAAACTTACTTCGAGTTCACATGGATTGACACACTCTCCTTCACAGCATTCTTTTTCTTTAGGACAGGTATACCAGAGCCACCAATAATCAGGATGGATATCCTTACAACATTTTTTAACGGCTGGATCGTAAATAGTACCGTAACAGCAGGCCTCGGTATCAGGGTCGTATACGGCAACCTGTTTTTGGTCACTGCTGCCGCAGGAGGTGCTGACACTTACCGTTTTTTCGCCAAGCGTGGGCGATTTGAACTTGTCAAAGAGCTGGAGTAGGTTTATCCCCTCCTATTATAACTCGTATGTGTGCAGGCGCTATATATGCCACCAGCCGTAGCCTGACGAGACTATTTGCTTTCTTTTTCAACCTCTATGAGCTGTCCATTCTGATAGGTGTACTCTTTGTCCAGGATTTTGTCTATAAACTTATCACCGTCTTTTAAGCCGAGATTTTTGTAAGTGAAAATCTCTTCCGAGATAGCATCATTTATAAAAATATTTTTAAAAACATCCTCATTATGGATTTTCAGGCTAAAATCACTTATATAATAATATGTATCTTCTGTATCTCTTATAGGAACGTACACGCCATTTACTTTTTGATATTCCGTGCTTTTTCGCCACATTAATTTCCCGTCTGCGGTTATCCTTTCCGAATCAATTATGTTATAACCAGATTTCTCGGAAAAAGTATTTATTAACCAGCCCTTGATATTAAAAGCGTTCATTTCAAATGGTTCATGTATACGATATTGCAAATCGCCGGACAAAGTCCGTTGCTCTGCTTTCATTGCTAATTCGCTAAATACGTATTCTCCTTTTTCTTCTAAAATCTTCGCATATTCAGGATATCGCTCCCACACTTGAGAATCGATATCAAATATATATCTTGGTAGATAATTAGGTTGGCGCCCTTGGTATAATGGTCCATCTATTTTTGTTTTGACTGCTCTGCGCTGTACAACTTCCTCGTTTCTATATGCGTTTGGCTGTGCACTATATCGATACTCACTTGTTATAATTTCGCTGCTGCTGCTGGGTAGTGACTTTGTTCCAAGGTCTTTATTAATAGCCGGGTCGATATAACGCGATGGAGCTTCTCTGGAACGTTTTACATAAAATAGCCCCTTATTTAAATCGCATTTAAATATTATTCTATTTTCAGTAATTTCTACCACCTCATTAGGGCAGGGGCCATTAGCATCTGTTAGTGTCTCGAAGGTCTCCTTTGCCATGTTTCCTTTATTGACAAAATACATTGAACGAACCAGTTCTCCCTGCCAGGTATGTATCTGCTCAAAGTTTTCTTTCGTTTGTTTTGATATGCTCCTTAGGATGCCGGGAATTCTTTCTGCCTCAACTACCTGAAACACTTCATCTTGTGCTGTTGCAAAACAGTACGCCGGGAAAATTAATGCGACACATAAGCTTATCTTCGTTATCAAATCTTTCATATTTATCCTATACCTTTCTTCTGTATTTTTATCTTAATAATTTTTCACTGTCCACACTTTTTATTATATGGAGCAGGAAACTGTTGTGGTTCATATTGTAAATGGTCACAAATTATACATGTGAATCCATCAGTTGGAGCAGCAACGCAAATAGATATTAAACAGAACTGTTTGTTTAGAATCTTTTGATTGCACATTGTTTTTGTGTAGCAGACAGGCTTGATATCATCCTGACAATCGCCTGGACATCCCGGCTCTTTGCAGCTATTAATGGGGTTACCTGTCCAATTTATTTTGTAATGATCCTCACAAAAGGAGACAGAGCAATCATGCGGGCACTGTTGGGTTATGCCAGTGCACATTGCTGTATTTTGTTCAAGTTCACACGGCTTGGCACACGAGCCCCCATCACAACATATCAGGTCAGGGTCTCCTCCGCATACCTTGCATTCACCGTCCACGCAGGTTTCACAATTTTCCGGGTCGCAACAAATATCCCAATTACAGCAAGTTTGATCAGATGGGCAGCAATAAGGAACATACATATCATAACTAACATAATAACAAGTACA
>CAYSJK010000022.1:0-18311 GCA_964431375.1 uncultured Pirellulales bacterium | reverse complement strand
GATGAGTCCACCTTAAAAACCCCAAGTTTTTGTCTTGACAATGGGTAGGGGTATATTTTTTATAATTTAAGTATCTAACTGAACTATCGTAATCTGAGATATTTGTTTTCTTCGAGAAATCAAATTGGGGGATGCTATGAGCAGAAGACAAACCAAAAAGAAAATGAGACAGCTAAAAGAGCAGCTGCAAGCTACCAATAGAGCAAGTGATTTTCGTCTTCTTGAGTTGACTCTTGTTATGGTAACCCTTGCCGTAATTGCTGCTATCGTATATGGCCGAATCCAGCTGTGGTAGCTTAACCTGCCCTTTTTCTATTGACAGAATTTTTTGAAAATCAGAATAATCGTTTAAACCCTGCTTGTATAAATTTATAGTGGCCGGTTCACCGGAAATACAGCCTTAGCAATACCTCATATAGATTTGAGCCAAAATACGGCTTTCTCAGAAAACTCGCCGGAATGTCTCAATTTTTCTAAAAAGCACATATTTTTCCCTTGACGGGTTATCTACAACATTTTACCATAATGTTATAGTTTAGTGTTGACGAACAAAATTGCGTTTTGTCCCGTATTTTCTTTTGTTGTCATAACTTACTTTGAATAGGGACGCGTAAATAGGCAAAAGGATTGTAAGTCCTTTTACCAATGGCAGTTAAGTCGCAAAGATACTTTAAGCGCCTGTTGCAGATAAGAAAACTAAAAAAGTAACTTTTCACCTTGAAGCGGCGCTGTGAAGTGAATTTAGCGTGAAACGGAATCTGTTGAACAAAAGCATTTGTTTACCAATATAAGAGAGGATTGGTATTGAGCATAAAATCAGCTAATTTCGTTAGAAAAACAAACATATTAAGGCCAAAATGCCCCAATTACAGGCGGTTTTGGCCTCGGAACGCTGATTACGCCCTACCAAAACGGATGACGTAATTCACAGCCATTTAGATACAACTATTTCGTATCTTTGGCACTTTCCTGCCGGAAAATCCCATAGTTTGTCTTCATTGAGCGATTGTGTACTAACGCTATGGTAAGCACTAAGGAAAGGTAGGAATTATGAACGCCGTACTAATGCAAATTCAGCTTCCGGATATCCTCGCCACGATTGTTGCCTTTATTCTGGGAATTTGTCTTACTGCCGTTATCCAACAGATAATTTCAAGAACAAAAGCAAAAACCTTTGAGCGGGACCTGCAGCGACAAATCGAAGGGGCCAAAAGGGAAGCGGAAAACATAATCAAGTCCGCACAAATTGAAGCCGCTGCTGAAACTATTAAGAAAAAGGAGAAATTTACTACCGAGGTCAATCAAATTCGTTCAACGCTGCACGAAACCGAAATGAGATTAACCAAACGAGAGGATGCCATTGACCGTCAGGTCGAAACGCTCCAACAGAGGGAAAAGGGACTAAAACAGCAGGAACAGGAACTCGATAGAAAATTGCACAATGTTGACCTCAAGGAAAAACAGCTCTCTGCCTTGATGGTACAACAAAAAAATCAATTGCTCAAAATCACAGCAATGGACATCGAAGAGGCCAAGCAACTACTCTTAAAACGCCTTGAAGATGAATGTGAGCACGAGATGTCGGTTGTAATCCAGCGCAAGGCCGAAGAAGCCATCGAAACAGCCAACGAAAAAAGCCGGGAAATAATCAGCACCGCCATTCAGCGCTATGCTGCCGAGCAAACCTGCGAAGTGGCCATCTCTACCGTAGAGATACCAAGTGACGATATGAAAGGCCGAGTTATCGGCAGAGAAGGCCGCAATATCCGTGCATTTGAAAAAGCTACAGGAGTAGACGTTATTGTCGATGACACTCCCGGAATGATTGTTGTAAGCGGATTTAATCCCGTCAGGCGTGAGGTCGCTCGGCTCTCTATGGAACGCCTTATCCAGGATGGACGAATACATCCATCTCGAATCGAGGAGCTTGTCACCCAGACCAAAAAAGATGTCAACCAAAAGCTCCTGCAAATCGGTAAAGATGCTGCTGTCGAAACCAACATTAGAGGGTTAAGTAACAAGGTGCTCAGTATGCTCGGTGCATTAAGCTATAGAACAAGTTACGGCCAAAATGTACTTCGCCACAGCATTGAAGTTGCTTTTCTGGCACAGGTTATGGCCGATGAGCTTGGGCTGGACGGCTCTATAGCAAGGCGAGCAGGATTGCTGCACGATATTGGCAAAGCCATTGACCACGATGTTGAAGGCAACCACCCAACTATAGGAGCAAATTATCTCAAGCGTTTCAACGAATCACCCATTGTTCTAAATGCCGTTGCAGGCCATCACGGCGATGTACAAGCAGATAATCCTTATACACCACTGGTAGCTTCTGCCGATGCAATTAGCGCCTCTCGACCCGGTGCAAGAAGAGAGACGCTCGAAAGGTATATCAAACGGCTGGAAAAGCTCGAGGAAATCGCCAACAGCTTCAAGGGAGTTGAAAACGCATACGCAATACAGGCAGGAAGAGAAATCCGTGTCATCGTCGATGCAGATAAAGTTGAGGACGAGTCAGCTATGAAGATTGCGCGGGACATTGCCAAAAAGATAGAAGATGAGATGACCTATCCCGGCGAAATCCAGGTAACACTGCTGCGTGAGGTCCGCTGCATCGAATACGCAAAGTAGCAAAAATACGACATACGAATTATGAAATTAAACGTTCTTTGTATCGGTGACATAGTGGGTCGGCCCGGCAGACGGATTGTCGCAGAGAAGCTAAAGCCATTGATTGAAGAGTTAGATATCGATTGTGTAATAGCCAATGCCGAAAATGCAGCCGGCGGCTCCGGCCTAACGCCACAAATCTACACCAAATTACTGCGCTATGGTGTGCATCTGATTACATTGGGCGACCATACTTACCGCAAAAAGGGTATAATTGAGACGCTGGAAAAAAGCGACAATATCGCCCGGCCTGCAAATTTTTCCGAACAAGCTGCCGGCAGTGGTGTTGCACTTTATAAAACCGGAAAAGGACCAACCGTTGGAGTAGTCGCTTTAATAGGCCGTCTTTTTATGAAGCCGACTGATTGCCCTTATAACGCTATTGATAAAATCCTGCCGCAGCTTCAACAGAAAGCAGATATCATAATCGTTGACTTCCACGCAGAAGCCACAAGTGAAAAAATCGCAATGGGTTATCATCTCGACGGCAGGGTCAGCTTGTGTTTTGGTACGCATACCCACGTTGTAACCGCTGATGAAAGAATCCTGCCCAAAGGCACCGCATATATTACCGATATTGGCATGACAGGGGCGTACGATTCGGTACTCGGACGAGGCATCGAGAGCGTCTTAAAGTCATTTAGAACACAGATGCCGTTCCCGTTCGAGATAGCAACCGGCAATGTGAAAATGGGCACTATCATGGTCACTATCGACAGCAATACAAAAAAGGCCGAGCATATCGAACGAATCCAGATTGAAGCCGAGACCGAAGAACCAAAAAGTTACGATAGTGACGACGGCAAGCCGGAATACTTCAATAACAATTTCTGATTTTGTATTGCATTCCTTCGCTCAAGAACAAGCGTGTGTGCCGTATTCCAGCCCAGATACTCACTCGCTATCAGCCGCTAACAAATCCACAAGGCCGTAAACAGCAAATCCAAACACTGCCGCCAACACCACAAAGAATTGCCGCTCTCTGCTGATAACCCCTATAATTTCCGGGGCTTTATTAATCAAAGCTCGCCCCTGATTTACAAAACCATTACCAAACATTTGGAGCAATGTTGTGACATAACTCGAAAAAACCACCATTACAAGAATGCAGACACTACCCAACACGATACTGCCTGTCAGCGCAAGTCTTTCCTGTAGAACCACCCTCGCCAAAACCTTTTGCTGCTCGGCCTCTTTTATCCGTCTCAACACTCCCTCGGTAAAATCAGCCGGGACCGGCTCCGAATGTCTCTGTACAGCTCGCTCCAATACCTCGTCAAAATTGTCTTGATTAAATCTATCTATCAGCATCATAGTCCTGCCCAAAAGTTGTAGTTAAAATTTGCCTCAATTTCTCTCGTCCTCTAAATAAATATGTCTTAACCGTATTTTTCCTCGTTCGCATTATCTTTGCAATATCCGCAACACTTTTTTCTTCTCGATAGTACAATATAATTGCCATAGCCCAAAGTCTCGGCAACTGCTCGACCGCTTCCCAAACAATTTTTTCTACTTCTTTGCCTTGTATTGCCGCCAATGGCCCTTGTTCTTTGCTACTGGCGACCTGTTTTTCCGGTTCAGCTTCAAGTTGCCGCCATTTTCGGCTTTTCCGCAGGTAATTTACTGCCTGACGATACGCTATACTCCAAATCCAGGTGCTCAACTGTGCCCTGCCGCTGTACCGCTTCAATCCTTTGTATGCCGCCAAAAAAGTCTCGCTCGCCACGTCCTCAACCTCGTCTTCTCTCAGGCCTAATCGCCTGCAGCACAAAAAAACCGTCTCTTTGTACTTATCAATGAACTCGGCAAACGCCTGGTGGTCTCCGCTGCGAAGCAGCCGTAACCACCTGTCATTTTGCCCCTTTTGCCATATCCTAACCGACAAAAAAACTCCTTTTAGTATTAGTCGCAGACCGGCCTTAAAAAGTTTCAGATTTTTTTTGAAACCAATTGTACAAAACCTACGACTAACTTACAAAAAGCAAAAACACTGGAAAAATGAAAATAATTGCAGGATATTGAGAAATGAGAACGAACCACTATCTAAAACCAGCTTTAACACACAATGGCTCCATAAGGACAGACTTACCACTTATAGTAAGCCCAAAAACAAAAAGGAAAAAACTTATGGAAACAGTAATTCCAGGGCAGCTTCTTTGCGTGGGTGAAGTCTATATTAAAACACAAAATGATTTAATACGGATAAAATAATCAAATATGCAACTGCAATATAAGGAGAAAAAAATGAAACAAAACTATTTTGCAAAAACTTTGTCAGGCTCTTTGCTATGTTTTGTAATCGTTATGGCAGGTTGCTGCATTAATACAGGATGCCTGCCCCGGGCCAAATGTGAACGGAAAGTTCAGTTATCCGCTCCTTTACAGCCAGGTTCAACCTTCGCAGCCGTAACACACAACGGCTCAATTACGACTGAGGGCGCTGACGTAGCTGACTGCAACCTTACGGCCACGATTATCGCTCGTGCATCAACCGAAGAGGACGCCAAAAAACTCGCAGAAGAAGTAAAGATAAAGCTCGAACCATCCGGCAGCAAACTCACGGTAAGAATTGAAAAGCCCGACAATAAGATGAACCGCTCCGTCAGCGTTAGTCTCGATGTAATTGTCCCGAACGAAACTAACCTGGAGCTTACCACGCACAACGGAGCCATTAAAATTACCAATATCACCGGTAATATCAACGGTACAACACACAATGGCAAAGTTGTCGCTGAGAAGACTTGCGGCACTACCAAACTTAAAACGCATAATGGCTCAGTCGTTTGTGAAGAAACTTCAGGCGATACACAACTCAGAACGCACAATGGTAGTGTGAAGCTGCATTATTGTGAAGCAGCACCCGCTACCTGCAACATATCGGCAGTTACCCATAATGGCGGCATAGACTTCACCGCTCCGCCGAATTTGTCTGCCGAAGTTGATATTTCGACCCACAACGGCTCAATAAAAACAGATATACCAATAACACATATCGGAGAGGTGAGTAAAAGGAAACTTACAGGGACAATCGGTACAGGTGAAGGCATACTTCACCTCGAGACCCACAACGGCTCAATAAAAATAAAATAACTAAGATAACTTTAATCAAACACAGATTTGAAAGGAGAAAAAAATGGACTTTGAAGAAATACTTATAGTACTGATAGTATTCACGGCGTTAACCGCATCTATAGTCACTATCAGCCTGGCAATCTATTTTGCGAAAAGACTTAAGCATAAGCAGATTATAGCAGCCATTGAAAAGGGGACACCTCTATCAGAATTAAGACCACCCAAACCGGCTGGGACACTCTGGATAAGGAGCCTCACCTTTGGTATTGCTATGATTATCATAGGATTGGCATACGTAATAGTAGGACCAGGTCCGAAGGGTCCGATGCTGTTTGTGGCTTTTATTCTCTTCGCTATAGGTATTGCATTGCTGATTCGCGGCCTGCTATACCGAAAATATCAGCCGCAAACTCAAACCTCGGATAAAACAATACAGCAGTAAATAACAACATGTAAAGCCACAGTTTTAAATAGAAATGCTTTATTGAACCCGTCCTTGAGCGAAGCTAAAAGTCCGGAAAGACAGGAAATCACATTTCACAAGACTTGGTCGCAGACCTTTTGCTTCACTGTTTATTATTTATAGTTGTGTTCGGCTTTAGGTGCTGCTGGGCCCAGATAGCAAGGGCAGAGCCAGCCAGCAAAATAACTCCAAAAAACCACTGATGTCCGTTTAAAAACTCTCCAAACAACACACTGGAAATCGCAAAGACGGTAAACGGCTGTGATAAAATCACAAGAGACGGAATGGTTACTCCGATGCGTTTTATCACTTCATAGTACAGAACATGACCAAGCCCTATCGCTGTTACACCTGATACGATAACGCAGGTCCACGGCCAAGCGCCCATTTCAAGACAATCTCGTGGTCTTCCAAAAATCATCGCCAGCAGAAAAAGCCCTAAAACAGTATAAATACTGATTACTGAAAATCCGGCGCGAGAATCAATATCCTTAAAAGAAATTTTTGCTAAAATCGTATATGTCGCCCACATAATAGATGTACTCAAAGCAATAAATACGCCGATTATGGTCTTAGTCGTGGCGAAATCCTCCTTAAATACCAATACTCCAATCACTCCAATAACCGAAAGAGCCATACCAAGCCAGAAACGGTTGCTTTTCAGCAGCGGCCTTTCGTCGACAAAGAATATAAACGAGAATACAGCTATCCAGATAACAGAAGTTTTCGTCAACAAAACCAAAAAAGCAGGCTCAATGTAGTAAAAACCTGCAGCCCACAAACTCTGCATAGCAATATTTGGCACAGCAGGTAAAAGGGCCTTTCGCCAGATACTTTTGTTAACTCGCTTTTTCTTAATAAGAAATACAAGAAAAGGCAGCCAGAACAAACAAGCAGCCAAGTAACGCAGAAAATTCTGTGTCCACAAATCCAGATGGCCAGTAAGAATTTTTATGAAATTTGGCCCAATCGACCAGAAAAGCAGTGTACCAATGCAGGCAACTGTAGCTAACACATCAAATTTTCGAACGTTTGCTCCATTCAACTTTCTAAATTCTCCAAACCCTAAAAATAGGCGGTCATAAAGTGTGACCGCCTATCGCGTAGTTCCAACTTACTCAAAAAACACCATTGCCGTCAAACCAAAAATCTAAAAGGTATTATCGAGAAAATGGGGCGTGGGCTATTTTGTTGGCTATTGTAGTTATTGAGCTATAGCCAGAGTGCTGAGGAAGAAATTTCCATTTCCATCAGCTCCTCAAGAGACATCTCAAATAAATCCACTTTGTTGTCGATTTCCTGCATATTTGCACCACCAGCAGGCCATTGGGCATCATAAATCCGAGTTGAAGGGATTAATAACTTGTCCGTTTTTAGAGATTGCGCCGATGCGATGATTACTTCCACCTCCATCAATTCCTCAAGAGACATTTCAAATAAATCTTTGGGCTTGTTTAGCCGCTGCATACATGATTGTATATTCAATAAGAACGCCAGCGAGAGCATCAAAACAAATACTCGTGTAAAAGCGTATTTCTGAGTGGACATAAGGGCTTGCCCTTAAATTAAAGCGATATATTACCCTGTCCTTGACTTCTGCCCCCAAAAGACAGAACTGCCGCCTTTTTAATATCGGTAAAGGTAAGCTAACGCTTGTTTTAGATTAAAGCCCGAATACAAAGTTCATGGAACACGGCAGCACCTGAAAACTATAAGTTCTTGCTCTCGAAGAGCTTATAAGATTTGCCTTTTATGTCTGCCTTCGAATTTAGGACAAGAGCGTCCCGCTTATAGGGCTTAACATTTGCTATAATGCTGAATAATAAACAGCACAAAGCGGTCATTGAAAAAATGGATTGTAGGCTTTTTCCCGTGCTATTGTCGTTGTCGGACCGTGGCCGGGGTAAACGACGGTGTTATCAGGCAGGGTAAAAAGCTTTTCCCTTATGCCATTGACCAACTGGCCCATATTGCCGTCCGGAAAGTCCGTTCGCCCTATCGAATCTGCAAACAATGCATCATTTGTAAACACAATTCCTTCATCTTTTGAATACAAACATATACCGCCTGGCGTATGGCCGGGAGTATGAAGCACCTCCAGCTCAATGCCGGCTTCCTCAATTACACCTTTGTCCTCGACAACCAAATCAGCCGGCTCAGTGCTGAAGGCCGCCCCTGTCATAGCGGAAAGATTGCTTTGGGCCTCTGTGAGCATTCCGGCATCGAGTTTTTGGATGTAAACCTTCATCTTAGGAAACTCAGTACGCAGTACAGCAACGCCCGCAATGTGGTCTATGTGGCCGTGAGTTAGAATAATCGCAACCGGGTTTAATTTTTTTTGACGTAGAAAATCTATTAACCTGCCTGGCTCCAGGCCCACATCGATAATCAGACAGTCCTTAGCTGTTTCGCCTTCGCAAAGAATATAGCAGTTGGTTTCATACGCACCCAAAATAAAAGTGTCGATTTTCATCTCCTTTTGTCCCTTAAAAAGAGGTAAAGCTAACAGAAATAACGCTTTCGGTCAATAGTATTTCAGCTTGACCTAAATGTCCTGGTTTGTTAAGGTATTCAGGATTTAATCAATAGTGGAAAATTAAAAAATGAAGAGCTTTAAACGAGTATTTAAATATATCTGGCCTCAATGGCCGAGGATTATCTTTGTCGTCATCAGCGCGATTATCGTCTCCTCGCTTCTATCACTGAGTTTTATGACGGTCATACCGCTTTTAAAGGTGATGATGGGCGAGGAAGGTCTGCACGGATGGGTGGAAAGGGAAATCAGCAAACAGCGATACGGCATGACTTTCTACGTACCGGAAAAAATAGATTTCATTGAAACTAATATTGCCTATGTTCTGCTGGTAACAGACACTAAGGACGACAGCCTCGCTCAAAAAGCAGAACTGCAAAAACTTGACAAAATTATTGGCGTCTCCACAAACACAGGCAACCTTTTAGTACAACAAAAAGAAGACAAAATCCCCTGTGCCGAACTGCTTGAAGCACTTGCAACCGCTCCGGCCCAGACCAAGCTTACAATTCAAATACTCAGGGACAATAAAGAAGGTATTGCCGAGATTAAAACTTTAACATTCAACGCAGGCCCGAAGCCATTTTATGTGGACTATTTAGAAAAGTGGTTGAGTTTTCTGCCGAGAAAACAAACAAAGGAAAATAAAGCTAAAGCGGTTATCTTCATTATTCTGGCTATGGGAGTGGTCACGATAATTCGCTGCCTGGCAAAGTTCTATCAGGACTATATAGCCCAGAAAGTTGTGCGTATCGGAATAAATCATTTACGAGAAGATGCCTTTGGACATGTAATAGACATGCCTATCGGGTTTTTTGCAAGCGAGCCCCCAAGCGATACTGTCAGCAGAATCGTACGTGATACCAACGTGATGGGTAAGGCCATTAAAATGATGCTTGGAAAAGCCCTGCGAGAACCGCTAAACGCGCTTTTTTTGTTAGCAGGAGCAATGTGGCTAAATTGGCAGCTTACGCTGATTTTCCTGTGCGGCGCACCTTTTGTGCTGTGGCTGGTGATTGGATTTGGCAAAAAAATGAAAAGAGCTACCAAAAAATCACTAATGGCCAGCTCACAAATGCTGGCAAAGCTCCAGGAAACTATGGCAGGACTCAAAGTCGTCAAAGTCTATAACCGCCATGAGTATGAACGAAATAGTTTCAAGACTATAAACAACAGATTGTTAAAACAACTGCTGAAAATATCGAAGGTCGATGCCGCTACTATGCCGACAATGGAGGTGCTTGGAATGGCAGCAGGCTCGGTTGCACTTGTTTTCGGGGCATACTGGGTCACCGGGGGACAAATGGATGGCAGCAAGTTTTTGGGATTGTTGATTTTGTTGGGCTGTGTCGCTGAGTCGGCGAGAAAGAGTTCCGATATCTGGAATATGCTGCAGGAGGCAAATGCCGCCGCGGAAAGAATCTTTGCGGTTATAGATGAGCCAGTCGAGTTTGAAAAAGCCGATGCGACCGAGCTACCTCCGTTAAAGGAAAAAATAGAATTCAGGGATGTTGTCTTTATCTATCCAGGCAGCAACAGGCCGGTACTAAAGGGAATAAATCTTACGGTGCAGGCAGGGTATAACGTTGCTATCGTTGGGCCCAACGGCTCAGGTAAAACTACTCTGGCAAACTTACTCCCGAGATTTTACAACCCCGATAGCGGACAGGTTCTTATAGACGATACAGACATTCGCAATGTAACACTGTTCAGCTTGCGAAACCAGATTAGTATGGTCACGCAAAATGTAGTATCATTCAATGATACTATAGCCGCAAATATCGCATACGGTAAATCTGACGCAACCGAAAAAGAAATAATTGCTGCAGCTAAGCGTGCCTTTGCCCATGAATTTATCGAGCCGCTGCCGAACGGCTATGATACCGTTATCGGTGAGCAGGGTGTGGGTCTCAGCGGCGGCCAGCTGCAGAGAATTGTTATTGCAAGGGCAATCTTGAAAAATCCGGCAATACTTATATTCGATGAGGCAACAAGCCAAGTTGACGCCGATAGTGAAGCCAAGATTCATAAGGCCATCGAGGAAATTATGCACGAAAGAACCAGCTTTATAATCGCTCACAGATTCAGTACCATTATTACCGCAGATGTGATAGTCGTAATGGATGACGGCCAAATTATTGCTCAGGGCCAGCACAATGGGCTGATACAGACCTGCTCATTATATCAAAGTTTATATGAAACACAACTGGTAAAAGCATAATTTAGAAGCGACTTTAATGAATCGCTACCAGAGTGTCTAAACACGGGATATCCCGAAGTTAGGTCAAAGCTACTGCCTCTTTGTAAATTTTTTGTATGGTTGTATCTAAATTTCGTACTTTGACTTACAGTAAATTGCTCAACTTGCCGATTAAAATTTAGGTGATTTAAGACTAATATCATTGTATCTCTTGATTTTCGGAACTGAAATTATGGCTAATCTGTCACGGCAACAAAAAGCACACGAACTTTTTAAGAGATATAAAGGCAACCCAATACTAACGCCGGAAATCTGGCCTTATCCGACAAATGCCGTCTTTAATCCCGCTGCAGCCAAGCTAAATACTGAAACGCTGCTGCTGGTTCGGGTCGAGGATATGCGAGGTTTTTCACATCTGACCGTTGCACGCAGCGCAGACGGTTTCACAAACTGGGAAATTGACCCTGAACCAACTCTCGAAGCCGACCAAAGTTCTCAGGAGGAAAGGTGGGGTCTGGAAGACCCAAGAATTATCTGGCTTGAAGAACAAAAGCAATTTGCAATTACGTATGTCTCCTTCAGCGAAGGTGGCCCTGTTGTTTCGCTGGCGATTACAAAAAATTTCAAAACCTTTGCACGCCTCGGCGCCCTCTTACCGCCGGAGGATAAAGATGCCTGTCTGTTCCCCCGCAGATTCAGGGGACGATTTGCACTGATTCATCGTCCTATAGTTCGAGGAGAGGCACATATCTGGCTCAGCTTTTCGCCCGACCTTAAGCATTGGGGTGACCATAGACTGTTAATTAGGTCAAGGTCTGCCTACTGGGACTGCCATAGAGTCGGCCTTGCCTGTCAGCCTGTAGAAACGCCACAGGGCTGGATGATATTTTATCACGGAGTACGAATTACCTCAGCGGGTGGTATATACCGCCTCGGACTTGCACTTTTGGATTTGGAGGAACCGTGGAAAGTCCTGCGGCGAAGCGATGAATGGGTCCTGGGGCCGCGAGCAACATACGAACGAATTGGTGATGTAGGTGATGTAATATTCCCCAGCGGTGCTATCGTTCAAAAAGAAACCGACCAGCTCAATCTCTATTACGGTGCGGCTGACAGTACAGTCGCCGTCGCAACAGCTAAATTAAGCGATTGCATAGACTATATTATGTCCTGCCCAGAAGCAGAAGGATAATTGCCAACAATCCCAGTACCATAATTTAACCCTCACGAACGTTTTCGCAGCAACACCGGGCCGCCAAGTGTAAGCAGGAAAACCGTCGCCGGCTCAGGAACATTCGTAGCACCGTATGCGCTTGTATTGTCATTGTAAAATTTTGCCGCTGCATACGAAATGATATATCCACCCTGTGGCGAGCTTAAGGTTACAAAGTCGCTTTCAACAAATGACCCGGCACCACTAACCTGAAAGACGAAGCTGACGGTTTGACCCGGATTAACAACCGGCGGGTGAATACCTCTGCCGCCTTTAAGAGATACATCAAAACGACCGAATCCACCAACGATAAAACCGTCCTTTGAAAAACCTAAATCCCATCCCTCGGTTGCAGAACTTTCAGACGCATAAACATCGGTCAAAGTCAATCCCTCTACGTTGTCAGTAACATTGAAGTATATCCTGTTCATCTTAAACGCAGGGTCACCTTCGTTTTCAGGTGTCAGGTTGCTTACACTAAGCGTCAGCGTATTATCCACCACTGAAAAATTTATTTCAGCATCAAGATACTCAGCCAGGTAAGGCTGGTTCTCGTCTTCCGAGCAGTGGTCACTAAGTCTCAGGACCGTGCCTTCAACCGGTGATACGCATATTGCAAAAATAACGACTAAAACTGTAATAGATGAAGTGACTAACTTTTTCATCACTACCCCCCTTCCTACATAAACCAATTTAGTTAATGTACAACTATTAAAAACCTAAACATTAGCTTTTTTGGAACAATGTAAGATAAACTTTGCTGCCCCCATATCGAGTTTGATTATTATAGCAGAAGTATTTCTTTAAGTCAAGAACAATCCCGCAACAGAAACCAATATAGCTGCATAACTTGTCCGAACGTCTTATTTGAAAAGACACATATCTAATCGTTTGCTTGTTTTGAATATTTTTACCGGACCACAAGTAAAAATAAATGCCGGCTATGTCATCGTTTTTTAGGTTGTCTGTATCGTTTTATTTCTAAAGTAGTTGGACCATTTCTTTTAACATGATTCGATAATTTTCATGCTAAGTCCTCTTTCTTTCCCTTCGCAAGATAGCATGGATTTGGGGCATTTGGCCTGAGCAAGCAGGATTCTTTTCGTATTTTACCTTTAAGGAAATTTAATATTATTTTTGCCAAATTAACATGGTCGCCATCTTCGTGATTACCTGTTTTAACATAGGTGTGCATAAAAAAGCCAGATTCTAATTACTACAGAATCTGGCTTCGGAGGAGGGTGATGAAAAGCTATAATTGCGCCCAAATACTCCGTTTTACAAATTCTACTATATTATATATATTATCGAAAATAAAGCGAATATTTCTTTAAAGGAAACAAACAAAATCACAAAAAAATAAAGTATAATTTAACTTAAGAAAAATCAAGTATTTAATTACAAAATTTTTAAAATTTTTCTGCTTTTTTCAAAATAGGCAAATTTAGCCCACTATCCAAAATAAATTACGCTTGATAAAACAATTTTGTTCTCTTATTTTTAACTAATAACCTGTTATTTCCTTCAGCATCATTTAAGAAAGGATTAAATGTGGACAAAAAAGTTGCGATTGCAGACTTGCTGGATGCCAAACATCAAAATCACAAATTTGCTGCAGTTAGCTGCTATGACTATACTACCGCTAAACTTATTTCTCAAACCGACGTGGAAATGGTTTTTGTAGGTGACTCTGCCGCGCAGGTCGTACTCGGCTTCGATTCAACACTACCGGCCACGATGGACTTTATGGTTAATATAACAGCAGCGGTTCGCCGAGGAGCCCCAAATGTATGCCTTGTTGCTGACATGCCTTTCCTATCTTACCAAATTGGAAACGCAGAAGCCGTAAAAAATGCCGGTAGATTCGTTACCGAAGCCGGTGCACAGATAGTAAAAATCAAAGCAAGCGGAGCGTATCTCGATGTAATTAAAGCAGTTAGCGACGCCGGCATAGCCGTCATGGCCCACATTGGCATAAGGCCGCAGAGCATAACTAAGCTCGGAAAATTCAAGGCCGAGGCTACAACCGCTGATATGGCTCTGGAGCTCATTTCCATCGCCGAACAGATGACAAAGGCAGGTGCCAGTTCGCTACTGCTCGAAGGTACCGTCGCAGAAGTGGCTGAAATTATTACAAAACGCTCTGATGTGCCGGTAATTGGCTGTGGCTCCGGGCCTGGATGTGACGGACAAATCCTTATTGCGCCTGATATATTGGGATTGACCCAGGGGCCAGGTCCGAAGTTTTCAAAAAGCTTCGATAACTTAGCTGACGCCACAATCGAAGCTTTCAAGGCCTATTGCAAAGAGATAAAGACCGGCCAATTCCCAGACGACCAGCACAGTTACCATATGAAATCCGGCGAGCTTGAAAACCTGCAGGGATTACTAAAAGGCAAATCTTAGAAGATGAAAAAATTTAGCGCTGCAAAAAGAGACGCGAATGAAACCTGTTAACCAGCTAATCTTTTCTATTATTATATGTACTGCCATCAGTCCTTCCCTCGCCGACAATCCCACTAAAAAACATCTCACCTATCAGGGAAGCAGCGACGCATCGGCTGCGGTGTCTATTGGCCAAGATATATTCATTGTAGCTGATGATGAGAACAATATTCTTCGGGTTTACAATGCAAGTAATGGCGGACTGCCTATTTGCTCTTACGACTTGACAGACTTCCTCGATATTGAACCTAAGCACCCCGAGGCCGACATCGAAGGCGCAACTATGGTAGCAAACCGCATCTACTGGATTACTTCGCACGGCAGAAATAAAGATGGCCAGCTCAGGCCAAACCGCTATCGTTTCTTCGCCACGACAACTAAGGTCCAAAATAGGAAAGTTAATATCATGCCTTTTGGCAAGCCCTGCAAAACTCTCATCTACCAGCTCATCAAGACCGAGTCTATGCGCCATTTGGGATTGGATAAAGCAATTCGATTCGATGAAATCCTTTCAAAAAAAGAGCTTAAAAAGCTGGCTCCTAAAGAAAAGGGATTAAATATCGAGTCGCTTTGCGCATCAGCCGATGGCAGCACGCTCTACATTGGATTTCGCAATCCCCTGCCCATCAATAGCTATACCCACCAGCCGAACGCCCTTGTCGTACCCTTAAAAAACGCCGATGGAGTCATTGAAAAACAGGACAAACCAATTTTTGGCGAACCGATATTATGGGACCTGGCTGGACTGGGCATAAGAAGTATGGAGTACTCGCCTTTCCATAAGGCATATTTTATTATCGCCGGATCTGGCGATGAAAAACCGAAATTCGCTCTATATCGCTGGTCAACAGATATAAACACTCAGCCGGTATTAATACGCCAATTAAAGTTTGAGAAAGGTAATTTCACTCCGGAGGCACTAATCCCTTTTGAGAATTCAGCAAGTATATTGCTGCTCAGCGATGACGGCAGTTTGGTTATTAAAGTAGCCGGTCCGAACGATTGTATGGAGGGAGAATTTCGTGAGGACGGGACCTGCCTGAACAAATTCCTGCTCGAGGCAAACAAAAAAACCTTCCGAGCAATCTGGCTAACGCCATAAGTCAAACGGCTAACCTGCCGCCGTAATTGCAAAGAACAAATCGGACGTAGACAAATATATATCAACCCTCCAGCATTTTGATATTATCCACAGTACCGAGCAGGCCGTTGGCAAGTTGCAGATACTCCAGCTGTTTCGGATTATGGCCGAGCAGCTCACTTCCAACAGCATCGACCGCAACAGCGTCAAAGCCGGCCAGAATCAGGCCTATTTTCTTGTGCTCACCAGCCAGATGCATCCCTTTCAGGGCCACAGAGGCATCCACCACCGACAAATCCGGCTTTTTGTACAGGCACACATCCACAACGCATTTATCCGTCGATGGGCTGTGCAGCTTCGATTTGTTCCACGAGCCGGCATAATATTTACCCGGCGCTATACCAAACATATTTTTCATTGCAATAGTCGTTTTCGTAAAGCTGTGGTCCTTAAGCACCGGCAGCGAAATCACAAACGCCCCCTGTACAATTCTGGGCATATGAAATTGTTTTAGAACAAAGGCATTGGTATTTTCAAGCAGGACCGTCTCTGCCTCGTTAAAGTCAATCAATTCTATGCCATATTTTTTTGCCAGTTCTGTATATCCCAGAGCCGCGAAAACCTCGGTGGTCCTGCCGCTTCCGCAACCATCGCCTATAGCGATTTCTGCCTTTGTATAGGCCCTGCAGTAATTGTAAACGGCCTCCACCGCGGCGACACTCGTGGTAACCGGCGGCGGGGAGGAATTTGTCAGGTTCGGCTTGATTATAACAAGGCCGTCCTGAGGCAGCAGTCCTCCTGCACCAATCAGCTCAAGTGCTCTGGCAATGCTGCTGTTGTAATCGACAAACTTCACTCTCGCTACCTGGCTCATAACCTTTTGATTCTCTTGCAATTACATCGATTTTCTAACTCTGTCTATGACTATGAAACACAAAATTAAGCGTCTTTTCGAACAAAATAATCTGACAACAAGTATTGACCCCATTAGAGAATTATGCGCTTAAAAACTACATTTAACGGTGCAAAAAGACAAAAAGTTCAGGTAAATGAGCGAAAAATAGTCTCTAACGGGGTTGACTGTCAAGGAATTTCGGGTAAATTAATAACCTCATAAAAAGTCCGCAGCTCAGGGCAGTGCATAAATTAAAGCCTGTCGTAGCTGTCCTACGATACTAATACTATAAGAGTTTTTAGAAATTAGTTTTCTGGAGACGGATATGATAGAGGTTAAAGAACTTCGTCGCTCATTCTACCCAATCGTAGCGGTTGACGGCATATCATTCAATGCCGAAAGGGGCCAGGTCCTCGGCCTTCTCGGTCCTAATGGAGCCGGAAAAACCACCGCTATGAGAATGTTAGCCTGTTTTCTAAGACCCGACAGTGGAACAGCCACGATATGCGGATATGATATTTTGAGTCAATCCGTCGAAGTCAGGCGGTTGCTTGGGTACCTGGCGGAAAATTCACCCGCATATAGCGAGATGACGGTAGGAGGGCTCTTGAACTTTGTCTGTGATGCCAGACACATCAAGGGCAACAATCGAAAACGTGCTCTTGACCGGATTGTCCCGATGTGCTCTATCGAATCTGTTTACCATCAAACCATTGAAACCCTATCAAAGGGATATATGCGGCGTGTCGGCCTGGCTCAGGCGCTAATACACGACCCGCAGATCCTTATCCTCGACGAACCTACCGATGGTCTCGACCCTAATCAAAAATTCGAGGTAAGACAGCTTATAAGCAAAATGGCAAAGGATAAGTGTATCATTGTATCCACCCACATCCTTGAAGAAGTCGAGGCCGTCTGCTCGAGAACGATTATTATTTCAAAAGGCAAAATACTTGTTGATTCAACTCCACAGCAGCTAAAGGAAAAGCATAATTGCACTCTTGACGAAGTCTTTCGCAAAATCACAAAGGCCAAAGTTGCATAGCTTTGGCTTTGGACCCGAATATATATAATATTTGAACAGGAGCACCAAATGCAGGGTTTTTTGGCAGTGTTCAAAAGAGAGCTAAAGAGTTATTTTACTACTCCAATCGCTTATGTATTTCTTGTTATCTTTCTGTTTTTCTCAGGGTACCTGACATTCAAGCAGGGCTTTTTCGAAATGCGACAGGCGGATATGCACATCTTTTTTATGAATATACCGCTGCTGTTTATCTTTATGGTACCGTCGGCGACTATGCGTCTCTGGGCTGAAGAGCGAAGGGCAGGTTCGATTGAGCTGTTATTTACTTTGCCGATTACAATAACACAGGCGGTCATTGGAAAGTTCTTCGCCGCCTGGCTTTTTTTAATAATTGCATTAGCGCTTACTTTCCCTATGGTTATTACGGTTTGTTACCTCGGCGAACCCGACATCGGCTTGATAATTACAGGTTACCTGGGCTGTCTGCTGATGGCGGGAGGTTTTTTGGCTATCGGTTGCTTCTTTTCGGCTATCAGCAAGAATCAGGTCATTAGTTTCGTCCTGTCGGTGGTCGCCTGTACAATACTTGTCTTTGCCGGTATGCCGACAACACTGAATTATCTTTCTACTTTTTTGCCGTCCGGCCTCGTCTCGGCAATCGAAAATATGAGTTTTCAAACACACTTTGAGTCTATCCAGAAGGGAGTGCTGGAGT
>CAYSJK010000021.1:0-18323 GCA_964431375.1 uncultured Pirellulales bacterium | reverse complement strand
AAAAGTTACACTTAAGGTCATTCGTTACGAGCAGCATCGGGGCAAGGGTTACGCTCTTCGCACAGCCATTATGCAGACGCAGGGTGAATATGTAATGTTTGCCGACAGCGGCTGCTGTGTACCGTATGATAATGTCTTACGCGGGCTTGAGTTATTAAAAAGCGGAGCCTGTGATATAGCACACGGGTCGAGAAGAATGAAAGGTTGCCATATTGAAAAGGCCCAGAGCTTATACCGGCGAATTTGCGCCAGGATTTTCCACTGGTTTGTGATTTATTATATGAAAATCCCCGCAGAATCCACCGATACGCAGTGCGGCTTCAAAATATACAAGGGCGATGTGGCCCGGCGGTTATATGGCGAATGTGTAACTGATGGATTTGCCTTCGATATAGAAATCATCCTGAGGGCCCAAAAAGAAGGACACAGAATAAAGGAATTTCCTATAGACTGGAGCTGCGACCGAGACAGCAGACTGTCCCCGACGCGCAGTTTTTGGAGTATCCTTCTTGAGCTGACAACTATAAAGCGAATTTCGGCCAAAAAATAAAATACTTCACCTAGCGCTATCCTTCCATCGGCCGAATTGTAAAACTTTTTCTTTTTGCGATTCTTTTTCCTCATTCTGCAATATGAGCATCGCTTGTACATTCGGATGGCGTAAACAATATTGCTTAATTTCATCCGGGCTCATAACCATAAAGGCCGTTGAAAGGGCATCAGCGGTTGCGGCATCGCCAGCACAAGCCCAGGCAGCGAGCTTACCCTGAACCGGCTTTGCCGTGCGCGGGTCGATGATATGCTGGCCTTTCTGCAAACCAGAGGCGGCCACAGCACACCTCTGTAAAAAAAGGCGGGACAAAACCTGTTTATGGTTATTGGGATTACTTAACGTCACCGACCAGCCTTTTGTCTCAGGCGGAGCATCAAGGACCAAAACCGAGCTGTAGCCGCCGGACATCAAAGCGGTATCGATACTCCATTCTCGCAGCAACTCTGCCATCTTATCGACTGCATAGCCCTTGCCAATTCCACCAAGGTCAATCTGTGCCGGGCTGGTCAGCAGCTCCACCGTGTACTGCGCCTCATCAAGTTTTATCGGATACTCCGCCGATAGGCGTCCTGTGGAGATTATTGCATCGGGTTTCTGGCATCGAGATCCGACAGTAATATCGAAAGCTCCATTAGTCTCGGCATAGCTCCTGGCACTGAGCTGTAAACATTCGAATGCAGCCGGACCAATTATTAGTGGCTGGTTGGCAGCGAGGTTATTAATTCGGGAGATGTCGCTGTTTTCAATAAATCGACTAAGCTCGGCTTCGAGCCGGTCAACCTCATCGAAAGCAGCCCTGACTGCCTGTTGAGCATAACTGCTGTCCTTGTGCTGGATGATGACCTCAAAAGTAGTCGCCATGGCCTCGTGAGAAAAAGGCCTTATATTTGGGACTGAACGATAATCACTCTTGAGGTAACAAGCTTCATCCTGTGGTTGAGTCATGTTTCACCTACTTGGCTGTGATTGAAACGGCTGGGCCTGACTCTGCTGAAAACGGTCCCACAATCCTTTCCTGACATAACCACGCAACTCTACCTGAGGGCGTAATTCCATATATGTATCAAACAGAGGAACGTACAGGTTCTTTTTTCCGGGAGGCGGCAATTCGTACAGCTTTCTTATAATTTCCTGCTCCAAATTTGCAGAAGCAATAATAACGGCCGCTTCCACTACTTCATCCGTTACCTCGGCACGCCAATAAACTTTGTTAAAAGAGCGCAGATACCACGGAAAAGGCCAATAATCATTCTCAGGACAAATAACCTGAATATGCATATTGAAGCCGTCTTCGTGAACGCCAGCTGTCTCTTGCACACTTCGTACCATAGTCAAAACGTCCGTTGTAGGATGTGCATATACGTATGGATTGCGATTGTCAGCGTAATACTTGTAACTGCCCAGATATACCTGCCAGGTTAAATGAAGCGAACCTATAATCAACAGGCAAATAACAATTAAGCGAGGCAAAACGTTTGGCATTAGTCTGACCAGCACAACCGCACCTACGCCAGCCAGCAAAATCATACCATGCAGAAATCCCAGCATACTCCAGGGAGTTTTATATGGGATTGCAGAATACAAAATAGTCATAATAACCGTGTAAAACGCAATAAAGCGAAGCAGATGAACATTGACATTCGGTAAGTCTTTTCCTCTTATCGCAACGATGAAACCGATTGCAGCCAACAAGACAATAAATCCTTCGCTCCAGACAGGGCCATTGTCGTATTCGGAACAGAGGAGCATTTTCAGATAATAATACCAGGGATGAATATGCAGGTTATTGTGTCCTGCCCGGCTGAAATAAACTGTATAAGTCCGTACCGAATCCAGAATTCCTTTGGGATTAGTGAGAAACGACGAATATAAAAGAGCTGAGACCGCTACAGCTACGGCCAGACCTGCGATAATATGCGATGTTTTTACTTTTCCCGAATGTCCTTCTTTCCCGCGTTGCAATAAAAGAACAATCAAAAGAGCCAGAAACATCGAGCCAAAAGATATGATACAGGTTTCCTTCGTTGCGTGCATAAGGGCGAGGAACATCCCCGTTAACAAGGCCCACCCAATTTTCTTGCTCTGCGCATAGCGCCAGCCGCAAGTAATCACACCAAATGTAAAGCAAACGAGTGGCATTTCCTGAATGTAATAACGGCTATAGAAAACAAAAGCCGGTGATATAGCGGTCAGGATAGCGGCACAAATCGTGGCGCGCAGACCCAGGCCGTCAACGATTAGCAAAAGCAGCAGTACCAACAATACGCCAAAAAAAACGGGCACAATACGCAGGGTGCGCTCGCTAACTTCCGTCAGTTTCTCAGCGGAACTAAGCCAGGCAGGGATTAAAGTCAGATAGTTAAGCGTCGGGCCGTGATATTCGTTGGGGTCATAGACATAAATCCCTTGCTCCAGCAGCTGGCCGAACTTAATGGCGTGGATGGCCTCGTCGCCGTGCATCGGCCTTTGCTCCAATCGAGGCAGACGCAGCAAAAGCGCAAGGATTGTGACAGCCAAAATAGGAACGAAACATTTTGTGAATGATTTTGCAGACAAACCGGACTCTATCGCTCGTCTCGGCGACCCAGCTCCGCCGAAGGCTTCGCCGGAGGCGAGAGGCCAAGTCGCAGCCGGAGGTTTCATTCTATGCACTTACCATAAACTGCCACTTCAATATAGTGGTTCAGTTCGTTGCTTGTATTGCCATTACTATAGAGACGAACATAGCGGGCTTGAACGCCCCTGGCGTCGATTAGTTTGCCTTCGGCAGTTTCGACATAGTGCATATCCTTCCCAACACCAAAACCTGCAGAGTTGTCAATATCATTGTTAAACAGTGTTCTGACATTCGTTATAAAATCAGCGTCATCAGCAACCTGCACTACCACATCATAATAAACCCTGGCCTGCTTATGATAATGCCAGAATACAATGGCATATATCTCGCGCATGGCCTCAAGGTCAATCGTAACGTGCTGCAGGAAAGGCCCCAATTCAACGTAACTGCCGTCAGCAGCTTCTTTGTCACTATCGGTTACCATCTCGATATCACCGATAATAGGTTCCTCATCGCTGCTTGAGACAGGCTTACCGAGCGCGACATTTTTCGTTCCAGCCGGAGCTAAAAACGGCGGACGCGGTTTGCCAAGCGGTTTCTCAAGGTTGGGAACTCGGGAATCCTGCGGTGTGCCCACGAACACCGCCTTTGGCAACTCAAGCTCAATCGCCACTAATTCAGCAGCATTTACATCTTCAGCAGGCACATCAGGTGCCTCGGGGCTTGTTGACGCCGGAGTATAAGGTGTCTCTACTTCCGTATCGTTGACATCATTCTCAGGAACATCGGGAGTCTGCTGCCCGGAATCCTGAACGGTGGGTTCAGGAGATGTTTTTTTGCAGGAGGGAACAAAGCAAAGAAACATTACTAATATTATCAGTGAAGAAACCTTCAAAATTGAATTATAATCCTGTCTCACCATTTCTTTTTAACCTTAAAATTTCCCAATTCTTTGGTTTATTACTCTAACCAATATATATGAAGCTGTCAAGCCGCTTCATAGTATATTTTTCTTTTTGCTTATCCAATTATCAAAACAAGGACTTCCATGGTTCGTGTATGTAAAAAGCTGTCAATACAGAATTTAATGCTTGTCGTAAAATTTTATTAAGCGAACAAAACACAACAGGGATTCGGTGCTCCCGAATCCCTGTCTTAAGCAAGCAATTTATTTAAATGTGTTCTCTAAGCAGTATATAGTGCCTAGGGCTACTCTGTTATTTACCCCCGGCTGGATTCATCTCAACTACTTTCATAGCAGTCAGGGTCGTAGGTGCCTCAGGCTTCTTTTTCGTCCCGACCTTCCCTAAAATAAGCGCCAGAATAATCAGAGCCACACAAGCAGGAACCAACAACTTCAAACTCTTCTGAACAGACGAACCCTTTGCCAGGTTACCTATGGCCTTTGGAACAATCACACCGCCAAGCAAACCGACTGCGAAGATGATACCAAAAATGCTGCCGTATATCTCAGGGCGGAACTTGGCAAACGTAATTCCCACCGTTGTCGGAAAACAGGGTGCAAAGAAAAGGCCGGCAAGAACCGCCAACAGCCACGCCAGCGAAACACTCTTATTGAACATCATTGCCAGAATGACCAAAGTGGCAAGCAGGGCAGCACCGGCAATAAACCAGCTCCCATACTCCGTGATTGCCGGAATCTGGCTTACGATAAGTCGGCCAACCATCATAGCTACGGCAAACGCCGAAAGCATACGCTGCGCAGAAGCATCCACAACACCGGCATCCATATCAGGTTTTGCGCTGCTAATTACTTCCTTACCAAACGATGGGAGCCAGTTGGAAAACGACATCTCCAGGCTGATGTAACAGAACAGCGCTAACGCAGCGACCAGAACAGCCGGTTCGGCAAGCAAAGCGAAGGCATCTGAAAGGGCAAAGCCGGCCTGGCTCTTTGGGTAAGTTGCCAAGACCGCTAAGACCACAGGTATCAAAACTATCACAGCTAACACCGAGACGGCACTTTCATACGATATTTTCCGGAAAAGCAAGCTTACGATAAAGGGTGTAAGGAAAAGTCCCAGACCGAAGAAGACATTGCCCAGATTACTGGCAGCTGCAGGGTTCTGACCTCCAAACAAAACGACCGGAATAAGTGTATTGCCCGCGGTATTCAGAGCCATCGCTCCGAAGCCCAGCAGCAGACAGGCCCCAAATACCACCCCGTAGGTCGCGCCGCGCGCGAGCAGGAAAATACACACTGCCGTAAAAGCAAATCCGAATATCGCTACCGGCTTATACCCAATTTTATCGATGACCACGCCAATAATCAGTGACGCAATCAAACAGGAGAGCATAAAAGCCGATATGAGCGAGCCGAACTTGCCCTGGTCTATCTTCAGCCGCGGCATAAGCTTGACGCTAATCGACCCAAGCAGTGAAAAGCACATACCTAAACCAAATACACATAACAGAGCTACAATTTTTTCCATTTTTCCATTCTCCTTTCAACAAATTCCTTTTTGAGGAAGTCTCGAACAGTATAACTAAATCCTACGAGCTTATATTAATATCATTCTTTCATTTTGGCTCGGATTATCAAGTAAATATGTATAATTGCAGCAATCGCGAACGCTAATGCGGTCCAACGGTGAATATCCAAAAGAAGCTCCTGCCAATAAGTCCCAAAAAGCGAGAACATACTCAAGATAATCGAAAGAATCAATGGAAGTGCCAGCACAACAATCAGCCAAAAAGCTATTTTCTGCCCGGGACCGGGTACTCCGGAGTAAGCCTCTTCTTCGCCGTTGCTTTTAACTGAGGTAACACGCTCGATGATACGCGTCAGCCACGGCCAATCATTTTTATTAAATCTGCAATTTCCCGCCCACATTACAGCCAAAACCGCCAAGCATATTGCAAATACCGGTGCAAAAGTTGCATGCAGCATTAGCCAATAGCCGTGGATTGGCTTTTTAAAAATTAAAACCGGATAGAAACTCGTAACCGCCAATACCAAAAAGCAAAGTAACGCTAATAAATATACGAGCTTGCGAAGAACACCAACAGGGCTTAATTTCTGTTCCAGAAACAACATTGTAAATACACGAACGGCCCTTCTCAAAACGGCGAGCGGAGTCCACCGACACTCCTTACAGCATGGCCGGACTATGCAATACGTACCAATACTTACAAAGGTAGCCAAAAAAGCGATTATTGATACCGTACGAAACATATAATTGTATTCCCATTTTGCAATACGTCGAAAAATGGGGTCCCTTTCACATATTCTTCAATAAAACTTTTCTAATTTTTTCCGGTTATAGTTTTAACTATACAATCCAGAGCTCTCAGGGCATATAACAATAATACGCCTGCCAGAATCCCACAACAGCAAAGAGCAATAACCTTCAGCCACGGGCGAAATACAAATGAGAAAGCAAACGCCCACGCATATTTCCTGCTAATATCCTGAAACTCAACCATCTCTTTAGACGGTTTCTGCTGTTCTGCAATCGGAGAGTCGATGGCGACTTCGCCGAAGAAAAACGGCGCATCTGTCGAATGGCAATCTTCACATTGAAAAACGCCCAGCGACTGCGCAGCCGGCCTGACGTCATGAGCAATCGGCCAAAGGTATGGCTTGGCTGCATTGTAAACAATCGGCCAACCATATGGATTAGCAAAAATGACGGTAAGCTTGTTCCTAGGAAGATAATAAAGTCGGCCACCGCTGATGTAGACAGGCTTGCCCTCGATTGTTTCAGCCAGCAACCTCAGGCCTTTATCGATATCTTTCCATGTTAAATCTGGCCAATCGCCAGTACGTGGAAGCTTTTGCTTAACTAAAATTTTATTTAAGGTTTTCTTGACAACTTCGATGTTTATCGGCGTCACTTTCTCACCTTTTATACTGCCCCAGAAAGCAGGCCAAAACAGCTTATGAGGTGCAATTTTACCATCAGGCCGCCTGGCAAAAACAGGATACAAAATATGTGGCAGTGCCTCTGGGGATTTATTTGAGCCGAGAGTACCTAAACTGTGCGCCCTTGATGTTTTTGTCAGTATGGTCTTTTCTTTTGGCCAGGGTCCTGAGTGACAGGCTGTACAGCTAAGTTTATCAAAATGCACCGGGGGGATGCCCGGATGGTCTGGAACAGGTGCACCTAAACGCCCCTCCGTGTGGCAACTCACACAGGATGTAGTAGCTGCTAACGGATTTGCTGATATCGTATCCTCGCCTTCATATCCCCTGATAATATTATGACCAACGTCGTTGCGATGACAATCAACACATTTTAATCCCGCCATCAAGTGCACATCTTCATCCGCCGCCCATCTTTCCGGGCTGTTGCTACTTACATCCAAGTTGGAGTGACAGGAATAGCAGCGCTCATTAGACGGTTTTCTAACAATGTCAAATAACACTCTACTTTTATGGTCAAAAGCATCTTTTCGATAAGCAACCGTCGGGGCATCCTTGTTATCCACAGGCATCAAATAGTCGTAGGTATCGTCCATCTTTTTCGCCGAGCCGGTAACTGAGGCAAATTCACAAGCGGCAGTTGCTGCCCAGCGAAAGTTCTGCTGGCTTATCTGGAAGGCATATTCGATTTGGTCCTGGCCCGGGTGTCCGTTATGACAGCTCAAACAGTTAATTTCCTGCTTGCCTAAGATACCCTGACGCATAATTTCGTCTATATTATCACTTTCAAGCTCTCCCGGACCGCCGCCGGGCATGTGCCTGCCGAAAAGACAGGTAAACTGAAATGGCGTAATGCCGAGTTGCTCGGGATGATAAGCCCCAGGCCAGGGACGATAAGAGAGAGGAACCTGTGTCCCGATGTCGGCATCAACAAATATCCACGGTTGGCCTGTTCGGCCGGGGGCAACATTTGCATCCACTGCGTTAAAATGCCACCCCTTACTTATAGTCTGGTAGCTGTGACATTTGCTGCACGTTTGGCGTATCGAAAACGGAAGAAGCGGTTCGTCATCGGGGAAAATCTTGTAGCTTATTTTATCAAGTTCAGCAATTTCCTCGTCATAAAGGGGTATAAGATGGACCTGATTGGTTCGGCTGCCGTCATTTTCATCGCCAAGCAGTTTCTCAACAGTGGCAGAAACGGCAGGCCGAACAAATGGCAGCCACAGTAAAATACCCGTTACTATCAATCCCTTTTTCAATGTACGAACAATCCTTTTCTAATAACAGCTGCCTTACACCGGAATCTATATCTTAACCCGCCGTAGGCGGGTTAAATTCCTCCGGTTTAAAATCAATTTTCTGAGCGGCTTGAATCGCCTCGTTGACTTTCAGTACCGCTACAGCTGTCTCGTATCCAATCTCGGCAGGACAATTCAGCTTCGCCCTGCCACGAATCGTATCGAAAAAGTTCTCAAGATGAGGTTTATGATAGGGGTCATGAAAATCGACCGCCATTTCATATTTGGGAGGAGGCGGTGACTCGCGAACATCCACAGCAGCACCCGTGCCAGGTGCCTGCAGCTGCTGTTCTACGACCGCCTTCAAATAGCCCTTTTTGACCCATTTCTCCCATTTTTCCGGCTGAACCCAGCTCTCACGATAAATACCGTCCCAGGAGCTGGCAGCTTCGGAAATATTGAGCATCCCTTCATCCCCCATAAAGGCTTCGTAGTAACCGGCCCTGCTGTTGGTCGTTATTGTTTGATAAAATGCCCTGACTGTCCCCTGGCTCGTCTGGTATTCATAGACGACCATAACACTGTCATACCACTGGCGACCTTTCCAGTAGTCAGTACCACCGCTGGCTATTACGGATTTAGGATTAGCTTCGAGAAACCAGCTATAGACATCTATCTGGTGTGAGCCCAAATCAACAATCGGCCCTCCACCTAAGCCCTTATACCATCGCCAGTTTTTGAATTGTGCCATAGATTCGAAGCCGTATTTATTCAATGTCGCCTCGTCGATTTCGCTTCCTTTTGGCCAGCCCAATTCTTCGCAGGCAGACCTGCTGCGGTTCCATTGGCCGTTGATAGTGGTGATTTGACCCAGTAATTTTGCCTCTTTAATCAGCTTTTCAAAACAATAAATATATCGAGGATTGCTGCGGCGCTGATGACCGACCTGCAGCAGCTTGCCACTGGCCTTGGCCGCCTCTACAATCCTGCGAGCACCTTCCAGAGTATTGGACATCTCTTTCTCACAATAGACGTGCAGCCCGGCACTCAAGCACGCAACAGCGTGTTCGGCGTGCCAGAAGTCCGGAGTTGCGACTATCACAGCGTCAAGGTCCTTTTCGTTAGCGAGCATTTCCCGGTAGTCAACATAAGTATTGTGCTCGTGTCGATATTTTCTGAGCAGCCCCGATACGCGCCTTTGATTGTAAGCCGTCCAGATGTCACAGACCGCCTTAAACCGAATACCCGGTATCTTCAGGCAGGCATTCAGCAAAACCTGTCCCTGAGCACCGGCCCCAAGCAAGGCCACGTTTATATCATCCGATTTTCCTTCGCCGCCTGTCTGGGCCAAAATAGCCGGTGACAATACCAGTCCCGCTCCCACGGCCGCGGTGGAACGCAGAAAATTACGTCGGTCTATACCTTTCTCAACTTTTCGATTACTCATCGCGCCTCTATCAACTCCAAAAAATCAATATAATAATCGTTAAATATAATTTTTCACATTATCACATCGCTGTTGATGACTGTCAAGCGAACTTCCCCCGGTTTCTCTGCCGCTGTCTCAGAAACACTTCAGGCCAAATGCGGTGTCGTAACTTTCAAATAATGCTTTCGATAAAATTTACTTAACAAGGGGTTTTATTATGATATTGCGATATGCAACAGGACCGTGATTGCCCTGGAACATAAGCGGGCCGGCTGGCGCTTCTTTTCCGGTTACGCCGCCGGGTGTCGGTCCTGGCATTTCGAGGTTCTCGTGCAGAATCTGACCATTAAGTTTCACCTTGATAAATTTTGCATTCTCAGTTTTTTTGCCTTCAGCATCAAATTTCGGAGCTAAAAATTCAATCACGTACTTCTGCCACTCACCGGGTCTCTTACAGGCATTCACGGCTGGTGCATCGGCACCATAAATCGCACCCATATCACCACTACCCATTTTAGTCTTGCCGTAACTATCCAGCACCTGGACTTCATATTCACCCATAACGTATATGCCGGAATTGGAACCCTTCGGCACCATTACTTCCAGCTCAATGCGGCAATCACCAAACTTCTCTTTGGAGTACAAATCGAGACTTTTACCATGGCCGGGGGTAAGATTAATCATTTCACCTTTACCATTTTTATTTATGAACTGCGTCGGTTTGTCATCCGATACAGCGGCTGTGCCAACTACCCATTTGCTTTTCTCCGGGCCTCCTTTGACGAGCCAGTCGTTCAGGTCACTGCCGTTGAAAAGTACCATAGAATCGCCAAATTTCGGCTTTAGCTGTTTGATTCGGATATCCTTGAACTCAACGAGCATCGGCGGTCCGGCGTGAATCTGAAGTGCCAAGAGGCCCTCTCTTGCAGCACCCTTGCGGTCGTTGGGGTCGTCCGGGTTGGTAAGACGGTCGTTATCAACCAGTGCTATCGCAGGGTAACCATTAAGGTAATGCATCAGGTGATTGCCCTGGGCGATTATGGTATATTCATTCCAGTCCTTTTCTCTGTAGTAACCGGCCTTTATGAGTTCATCCTTATCAGCTACTCTACCTACAGTATTTTTATTGCCGTCCTTATCAATGACCACAAAGTCACCAACGTTAACCAGCCAGCCCCGGCCGGCCTCGTGATAAAGAAAGCCAACCTTGCCCGGCGTATCTTCCACCTCGGCCTGATAGCCTGAGATACGCCACTTTTTGAACTCTTTACTTCTGTACTGGATACCCGAGTTGCCGTTTTGAATACGGAACTTTATCTTAAGAATAAAATCTTTAAGCTCACCATCGCGCCAGACAAGAAAAGTATTACCGAGAGCCGGCTTTGTAACGGTCGTTTGGCCGCGAATAGCGCCATCCTTGACCGACCATAGCCGCAGGTCGCCGTCCCAGCCTGTGAGGTCCTCTCCGTTAAATATCCGTTGCCAACCGGATTGTCCCAGCTCGGACGCCGTCCGCTCAAAAAACGAAACACATCCGGCGATTTCCGGCATCGAATTCAGCCAGTTATGTTCGTACTCAATCGAGAACACACCCTTGAAATTTTGCTTTTTAAGTTCAGCAAGCATCTCTTTGGTGTTCGCTTTTCCTGTCCCCCAGATAACATCATGCGCTTCACGCTGACCAAACTCGTTCAAATCCTTAAAATGCAGACTTATAATACGACCCTCGAGCTTTTTCAGTGCCTCGACGGGATTGATACCGGACCGCATCCAGTGCCCGGTATCTGCGCAGGCACCGATTCGCTTGCTGCGTCCGTTACACACTTTCAACACCGTATCAGGATTCCAGTAATGTGACGGTTCGGGATGATTATGTATTGCTACGTTAATCCGGTATTGCTCGCATAATTTATCTATTAAATCGAAGGCGTCCTCCGGCGGTTCCGACACAATCGTCTCAATCCCCATATCTGCTGCAAAATCAAAGACCTTTCGACATTCTGCTTCATTGTTCGGCAATTTAACAACGCCATAGTTTACTAACTTCACTCCCGCATCACGCAGTTTTTGAAGGACTTCCGCCTTTAGCTCGGGCGACATATCGTGGTCAAACTTAGCATCGGGTTTTTCCTCGCTGAGGCGCTGACCGGGATATGCCTCAATGTAGCGCAGTCCCAGTGCCTTGGTCTTGTCCACGGCTTCATAAAACGTAAATCGATTGAAGGTATACGCCTGCATCCCCAGCCGCCAGTCTTCGTCACAGGCTTTAACAGCTCGAAATTCAGACATGCGACATCCACTCAAAACGAACACCAAAAGCAGAAAAACAACTTTTAGTCCTTTGTTCATCTCATTTTCTCCTTCGAACCGAATACGTCACTTTATAGTTCCCGTTTACAGGGACCATCCCTCACGATAAGCTGGATTGACATATTTGTTCGCCTCTCTATTGTTAGTAAACTTCATATTTTCGCCGTCCCACTGCAATCTCTCGCCCGGATAGCGAAGAGCGATACTGCCCAGCAGCACCGTTTCAGTGAAAGGTCCGGAATAGTCAAAATTTGAACATGCAGGTTTACCGCCTTTGCAGGCTTCGACCCAGTTTTGCTCATGGCTTCCTTCGATTCTGGGAATGGTCTTGGGCGGAAGTTTGTAAGCCTTCATCTTGGATTCGGGTATAATTCGCGGGCTGTCGCCATACTGACCGTATCTCACTATGCCCTTATCACCTATGATGAGGGTACTGCTGCTGCCCTGTCCGAGAGGTCTTCCGGGCTCGAGTTCATCCGGCCGAGGTGGCAATAATCCGCCATCATACCAGGTCAGCTTTACTGCAGACATATTTCCACGAGCAGGAAATCTATAATGCACTATGGAAGCTCTTGGGTAAGTTTCCTTATTGTCCACTCTCTTCCACATCTCACGCACATCATATGAATGGCTGGCTTCCACGCTAATCGGATTTCCCAGCTTGAGCGCCCAAAAGGCCGGGTCAAGCACGTGACAGGCCATATCTCCCAAAGCTCCGGTCCCGAAATCCAACCAGGCTCGCCAATTAAACGGCAGGTAAGCCGGATGGTAAGGTCGAAACGGCGCCGGGCCAAGCCAAAGGTTCCAATCCAGCGTCTCCGGCACCGGCGGAGTTTCCTTAGGTCTGTCTATTCCCTGCGGCCAGACGGGTCTGTCCGTCCAGGCATGTACCTCGCGCACCTGGCCAATCGCACCATCGGCTATCCACTCACATACAAGACGAACGCCTTCGCCGGAATGGCCTTGATTGCCCATTTGTGTGGCGACCTTGTACTTGCGTGCTGCCTCGGTGAGCTTACGAGCCTCGTAGACTGAATATGTCAGCGGTTTTTGGACATAGACATGTTTGCCAAGCTGCATCGCTGCCATCGCAATCACAGCATGAGTGTGGTCAGGCGTGGCAATAACTACCGCGTCGATATCCTTTTGCTTTTCGAGCATTCTGCGGAAATCACGATACTTCTTAGCCTTTGGATAAATCTTGTACACGCCGGCAGCATATTTGTCATCCACATCACACAGGGCCACGATATTCTCGCCGGGCTGCTCTTTGGGAATGATTTCTTTTTCCTTTGTCATTTCAAATCCCGCAATGTCGAGTATATTCATTTTGCCCATGCCACCAATACCGACGCCGGCAATGTTAAGCTTTTCGCTTGGCGGGGCATGAGCAGACCCTCCCAAAACGTGCCGGGGGACAATTGTAAACGCCGCTATCGCTGCTGTTGTGCCAATAAAATCACGCCGTGACATCTTCCTGGCCTGCTGCCCGGATGTTTTCTTCTCGTTTTTCTTATCAGTTTTTCTTAAATAAGTATCCATCATTTCAAACACTCCAAAAACATTATATGAAAAACTTAATCAAAGTTAACTTCAGGAGATTATGATTCATAAGTCTAATTTTGTTCCGTTGGTAATTCAACAAGCCAAATATTTCGGTACTGCACTTCATTGCCGTGGTCCTGCAGATATATTCCGCCGGGCTCTCTCTCATTATTATCCGGCGCCACAGCCGTCGGCCTTGGCACCACCAGGTTCTCGTGAATTGTCACTCCGTTGTGAATGACACTTATCCGCGCATTATCAACTTTTTTGCTCGCCTCATCGAATCGCGGTGCCCGAAAAGTAATATCATAACTCTGCCACTGCATAGGCGGTGCACACATATTCACCCGTGGCGTACCAATCTGATAAACACCCCCGCATTCATTATCCAGGCCTTTAAGGCCGTAACTGTCAAGTATCTGCACCTCGTATCGTCCCTGCAGATATACACCGCTGTTGCCGCGTGACTGACCACGTGCCTCCGGCATAAACGGAGTACGAAACTCCAAATGCAGCTTGAAGTCATTGAACTTTCTTTTCGTTATTATAGAGCCGCTGCCCGGTACGACCTGCATCGCCCCGTCGATGAGTCTCCATCGCACTTCCTTCGGCTTATATTTGTTCAGGTCGATTTGCTTCCACTGCACCGCTTGGGCATCTCCCGCTCCGGTCTGAGTCTCCGCCGAGACAAGTGTCTTCTCCGGCTCAAAGGCCACATCAAATATCGCCGCCCCATCTTTGCCCTCTTGTTGATATGGACCTGCAATTTCCCAAAAGGTAAGAAAGCCCTTGTTCTTTTCAAAATATTCAGCAGTATCTATGCCATCTGTTGTTCTCTCTTTGATATTTTCAATTTTCAGCTTGTATCTGCCGACTAACCTGACACAAGCTTCCCAACCACCACCGCCATTTGTAATTTTCATCATAAGCTCGTTCCAGCCGGTCTCCAGAGTTATGTCAACCTTATCCTGTCCCGGCTCACAACCTCGCATAATATTATTGGCGTGGACGAGCTGCCCGTTAAGCCATACCTTAATTCCATCATCACTGCCAAGGTGTAAGACGGCCTTTCGTTGTTTCACCGACCATATATTGCTTTTAAGATACGCGGCGGAATTGTCATGACTGCCTAAAACCTCGGCAATACCGATAAGCCCTACAGATGTCCTTACATGCTCCCACTGGTCAAGGTTTGTGCCGTCAAACAAAACTATCGCTCCGGCCGGCGGCTCTGCGCCAAGTGCGGGCGAAACACGATAAGCCTTTTCCAAAGCAAACTCGACCGATACGTATTTACCCTCACTGTTTTGCCCTTTCATTGTACCGGTCAGTTTGCCATCCCTGATAATTGCCTGTATGTCGGATTCAGCACCTTCGCGCTCAACACTGCCGGCAAATTGAACTTTCTTATCCTCACGCTGGCCTTCGATTACAGCTATAGGCGGGCTTCCCGTATCGAACTGATTAAGAAGATTCAGACGATATTCTCCTTTGCCCAGAGCTACGACTTGCGCCGCCATAGACCCTGAGCCGGTTCCGGTTTCCTCGGCCATCGTCCAGCTACCCTGCCAATCCCCCATATATACATCTGCACTCTCAATCGCCTCCCTGGCCTCCTGTACAAAATCGGTTTTCTTCAATCCCTCAACCTTTGTTAGTAATTCCTGCGCCGCCTCGCGCACAGAATCACTTTTTGTATTTTCGATAATTTCTTGCAGGATGGTTTCTGTTTGCTGCGGGTGGCTATTTTGCACAGCTTCAGCGATACTAACAACAGCAAGTTCCGCTTCCTGTCGCAAGTCCGTATCATTTAGGTATTCAACAGCCATTTGCAAAGCGTCAAGAGATTCGACATTAGCCAGTCCCGATAGCACCCGCTTTTTTAAGGACACATCCGGTGCCAGGTTCATTGCCTGTTTATACAAACTAATCGTCTCTTCCACTGGACGGTCACTATCAAGTCCAATCAGGCGAATAAATCCACGCAGAGCCAGAATCCGATGCACTTTATTATCAGTACCTTGCACTACTTCCTGCAGGTCAGCTATCGGCGCAGGGCTCGGCCATTCTGACAGGGCGCGAATTGCAGCATCCTGTACCTTAACGTCCCCATCTTTGAGAGCCGTACGAAGCACCGCTATAGAACTGTCATCCCCAATTTTGCCTAGTACCCGAAGCAGAGAGCACCGCTGCTGCACCTCATTAACCGCAGGCAGCACAGCTAATACCGCTTCGGCTTGCCGATTCTTATCGCTGATTTTATGGGCAACTGCTGCTATGGTCTTTTCGGCCTCATCACGGTCGGACTCACTTTGCAGGTCCATCAATAGCTCTATCAACGCCGGTAAATATTCAGGTCCTGCGACCACCTTCAAGACTTTGAACGACTCCAGCCGAATTTTTCTGTCTGAATCCTTCGCGGTTTCTAATAAAGTCTCCACGCCTGCATTTATATTACGCTGGCCTATACTGTAAATCAGCTCAATTTTGTCCCCGGTCTGCGCCTGCGGAATTTTCGAAAGAATCGTTTTATCAACCTCCGGGCCACGCAGCCGATACAAGCTCTCGCGGGCAATTTTCTGCTCCTCACCTCTGGTTGACGCCGCCGTCTGAGCCAAAAGGACGACACTCGAAGCGTCTCCCAGCTGGCCTAATGCTTTTATAGCTGCAATCCGAACGGATTCGTCATCGGCCTTCATGGCTTCAACAACCGCCGGCAGAGCCGCCCGGTCACCTCTCTCAGCCAGTGCTGATAACAATTGTACCTGACTTGTAACCGGAAGATTCGGAAGCTCCTCGGCCAGAGCTCTTGTTACCTGCTCACCGGGCAACTCTTTCACCATTCCTATAGCAACCGGGTGCATCGCTTCGTCGTCGCTCTTAAGGATGTCTATGATGATACCGATGGCACTTTCCTGCTGTCCCTCTGCGGACACCTGCGATACCATCGCACAGGTTATAAGCACACAAGCCACAAGTGCCCCCACAAACCTTTTGTTGCTATTATGCTTTTGCGCTCTTATATTTACGTGCAGCTGACTCATTTTTGAACCTCTTTTGTTACTGTAACAACTCCCCGCAGTGCGGCGGTACGAATCGGCGTTGGCTCATCAGGTTTGTACAACTCCTTATAAATGGCTAAAGCCTTCTCTTTTTGACCCTGGGCAGCAAGCTCATCGGCGCACTTCAGGTAAGCATCCAAAACCAACACTCGCAATTCGCCCTTACTCTCATCTTTGGCCTTGGCCAGGATTTCAGTAGCATTAGAATCAGCAATATGGCCAAGGGCAGCAACAGCAGCATCTGCTATTATCCGGTCGGAACTGCGAATCAAAAGACCCAGTGCACTAATTGATTTGCTGTCTTGGCGTTGACCTAACGAATTGATTATACCAACCTGTATTTTGCCGCTTGTTTTCGGCAGGGCCTCTCGCAGTGCCTCATCAACAGCAGCACCGGGTATACGCTCCAATGCATATCTTGCCATGTCGGATGTTTCTTCACCGGTCAGCATTTTAGCCAGGGTAGGCACTGAGCGTTCTGTGCCGATAATGCCCAACTGCCTGCATACAAACTGCTTGCCTGCCAGTGTTGCATCCGAATTGAGCACTTCCAGCAGGTCGTCCTCAATTTTTTTCAATTTTCCTTTATCTCCGTAGGCCTCTCGAACCTTGTCGCCAACCTCAGTAAGCGCTGCACGGCTTTGTCCCCATTCATACTTCTTAACTTTAGTCATTAACTCATCCATTTCTACCCTTTCCTGAACTAATCAACAGGTTTTGGCTTCGTATCAACAAGTAAATCTCCGAAAGCAAACTGTATCCCGTCGAGGTAGTGCTTTAATACTGCGGGATTACAGTAAACGCTATCGTTGTGTCCGAGTGAGCAGTAGAACAGACGTCCTTTCCCGTATGTTTTGACCCAGCTAATACCCGTATCCATATCACTTGGTTTGACTCCTCTGGCGTTTCTGGTCCTTTCATCGCTCATATCAAGACTCATCAGAACAAGCTGCTTATCTCGTGAATACAGCGGCGCATCTGTTCGATAAATTTCATCCTTTATCTTAAATCCTTTTCCTTCAAACGCCGCCATGAGCGGATGGTTCGGCTCGTCGATTTTTATTGCCCATGTCCCGCCGGCAAGCCAGGGATGGCCGGTAAACTTGCCACCCATCATTTGTTGCGCTTCCGGCCAGTCGTAAAAATTATCCGTGGCTGCGTGGATACCTACTATGCCTTTTCCACCCTCGATGAAATCCATCAGTGCCTTGCAACGGTCGGGAGTCTTATTGGGGTCGAACTTCAAATGTGTCGTATTGTTAAAGCACACTGCATCAAACTGCTTGAGGTTCTCCGCCGTGAAAACGGAATAATCGTCCGTTATTACAGTCTCGTATGCCCCTGTCTTTTTGCCCATAAGCTCGAACGCTTTGTTACCCACAGGGATTGACGTATGGAAATAGTCCTCACATCGCCAGAAAACCAGAAGTTTCCGCGGCTTGACAGGCCGGACGGCTGCCTCTTTCGGAATTGCTTCTTCTATCTTTTGTACTTCTTCGGGTGACAGCTCCCGCAAATCTTTTGGCGACGCTGCTTGTACAGTGTTTGTAATCATCGATAAACATAATATAGCAAACAATGTTATGTCAGAAACTGTTAATTTTTGACTCATTTTACACCTTTTCGCTTTACATAAACCGTTATTTTCCAAAAATATCGTTAATAATCAGCTACAGATGCCAGGGGCTGCGCATAGGCCGTGACAACATTCTGTTGGCCTCGTCACTATTGAGGAAGATT
>CAYSJK010000020.1:16026-18523 GCA_964431375.1 uncultured Pirellulales bacterium | reverse complement strand
ACCGATTCATCGTAAAGTCTATGTCCGCCATCAGTCCACTTCGCCTCACGAATAAGTCCCATTATCGTGTAGTTATGAATCGTTTGTCGTGAAAAGGGCGTATAGCTAACCAGCTCGCCAATTCGATAGAGCTTAACTGGTATCTGCACATCGTGGTTTTGTACTGCTGTCTGCATTGTCCAAATGTCCTTTATGAGCCCGTACTCCTAAGACCAGAAAACTAATGTTTTAAAAACATCCACAGCTTGATAACTCAAAACAGGCTCCTGCTTTCATTGGTAGTGGGGAACTTGTTGAAGGTATGAAAAACAAAAATAGCTGAAAGCAACCTCTTCTACGCTACATATGTATTTCAAACCATTCATAAGCTTTAAATCACCATTTGTTTATATATATTATATTTTATATTTTGCAAAATGTAAAATACATTTTTACCGTTGTCAACTTTTTTTTTGATTTTTTTGAAATTTTTTTTGGCTGTATTTTTGCACTGTGACTAAATACCCCTGACTTACTGGCTAAAGTTGTAAATCTCCGGCTTTCGATTGAGTTTTCGACGTCTCTTTGCCAAAATCTGTTGAATAGGCCTTAACACGAGGATTTCCGGTCATTTTTGGCCTTTATCTGGTGTGTTTTCCCAAATACACCCGCCAAAATATCCGATACAAGGGTAAGTGGATTTGCTTTATTAACCTGAAACTGGACAAATAAGCAAAGTGGTAGTGCTCTAAACTATGCAACAATCCAATAAAAGTTCCGATAATCCAGATAACGAACCCAATGAAAGCGTATCACTGCTCCAGCAGATAACGCCATTGGCTCGGCAGATAAACTGCCTTGACTTAGACCTGATATCCGAGCTCTGCATTAAAAACATCGCTGATTTGGTTGGCGTGAGATTTACTTCCCTGTATATTCTTGATGAAACAAGTAGTATTCTGCATCTGTATAAGCACAACCACCCATTTCTTATAAACAAAATAGTTTCCCTGAATCAAAATCCGCCGTCGCTTATGATTATGGCTGTAAGGAGCAAAGAGCTCATATTGGTAGGGGATATAGACACCCATAAAAAGCCGATTATTAGAAAATCTCAACGCGCTTTTGCCAGCAACTATAAGACCAAAAATTGTGCTATTGTCCCCCTCATTTGTCAGGACAGGGTCGTTGGCGTCATCAATCTGGCCGACAAGATAGACGGCAGTATATTTAACAGCGAAGATATTGCCCTGATTGAACTTACCAGCCAGCTCGTTGGTGCCTCAATCGGCAACATAAAGCTGTTTGAGAAAATACAGCGCCAGGCCACAACGGATGGCCTAACCAGCCTTGTGAACCACAAAACCTTTTACGAAATCCTGGAAAAGGAGCTGAACAGGTCGCGCCGATACGGCGGACAAATCTCCTTGATTATGATTGATATTGACAATCTCAAGAAGATAAACGACACACACGGCCACCGGGCAGGGGACAAGGTCATCAAGGAAATTAGCAGAAGGATAAAGCAGTGTATTCGACGAATCGATACGGCAGCTCGGTATGGCGGTGATGAATTTGCCGTCATTTTGCCTAATACTGCGCTTAACGATGGCCTCATTGTTGCTGAGCGTATGGTTAAAGCCGTCTCACAAACACCGACAACGTGGCGAAAGGAGCAGATAATACTGTCTATCAGTGTTGGCCTTGGCCAATACGACGCCTTCACCAATCCTGAGGACATTACAAGCCGTTCCGACCAGGCACTATACACAGCCAAACAGGCCGGTAAAAACACAGTCAAAATCTTCAAGCCCACCAAGAAATAAGCTATTCAAACCGGCCATTTTTGTCATGCTGTCCGTAAGGACTCCATAGGAAAGCTGTAAGGCAAAGCATCTGACCACTGCATTACTTTTTCATTCGATGTCCCCTGGTCATCTCCAAAAAATCATAATTTTCCTTGCATTTTAACGTCCTATATGGTATCCTACGCTTAATCTTGGTGTCAGGAGGGCATAGTTTGTGGAGATATGGAGATTTCCTTAAGTTATGACTATTTTAGACGTATGCGCGGAAATCGCGGTCTGGCTTTAGATAAAAAGGAGATGTGATGAAAAGCTGTTTTCTTGCGGGGACGATATTTTTCTTTCTCTTGACAACTATTTGCCCTGGCAGACTAATGACGGAAATCCGGTATGAGACAAACGACCTTGGTTCCGGCAGATGGCAGTACACTTATGAGGTAACCAATATCAGCTTGACGCCTGCAATCGAGACAGAATCAACGTTGGTTGACCAGCCGAAAGGCGCAGAACTCGAATATCGCGTTATAGCAATAAATAAATCCGGCGAAGGTTCGCCGAGTAATACCGTGATGGTGGTGTTATAAAATTTAGCCACAGAGGGCACAGAGAACACAGAGAAAAAACTAATTGATATCAAAAACTTCGCGAGCTTCGCGTCCTTCGTGGTGAAATTGATTTACATCATGGCATTGTAAGGTTACATCATGGCATTG
>CAYSJK010000020.1:0-15926 GCA_964431375.1 uncultured Pirellulales bacterium | reverse complement strand
CTTCGTGGTGAAATTGATTTACATCATGGCATTGTAAGGTTACATCATGGCATTGCAAAGTTACAATGCGACAGTGTCGCCTTACATTGAGGCGTTGTAAACAGGCAAAAAGGAGGGTAAGTCGTTTATTTTAAGGTAGTTAGGCAAAAAAGTAAGATTTTCAGGCAAAGAAACAGAGCTTTATCTGGAAACCATATAAACAGTAGTTATATGGGAATGAATAAAATAAGGAGGCAAAAATGTCATTTCAAACACCGATATCCATAGCCACTGCAATTGAAGATATTGACAATAATAGGTTTCTATTGCCAGCAATTCAAAGGGAGTTCATATGGGATAATACACGAATTGAACTATTGTTTGACTCGATAATGCGTCATTATCCAATTAGTTCATTCCTTTTCTGGCAGGTTGAAGGAGATACTAAACACCAATATAAGTATTACAGTTTCTTAAAACTCTTTCGTGAACGATATCAAACACACAACGCTGAGTTTGATACCAACGGCGTAAGTGATTTCAGGGCAGTGTTGGATGGACAACAGAGATTGGCATCAATATATATTGGGCTAAAAGGGAGTTATGCTTATAAGTTGCCTCGCCTTTGGTGGGAAAATACAGAACGCAGTATCCCTACGCGCCATCTTTATTTGAACATTATTGATAAATTGGTGGATGAAGAAGACGGAAGAATATATGATTTCCAATTCCTAACCAAGGAAGAATACAATGTTGAAAAGGACAAATGGTTCAAAGTCGGTGACATATTGAAGTTAAGAAACATATTCGAATTCAATAAATTTATGGATAAACACAACTACAAAGCAAATCAATTTGCTTATGAGTCACTATCCAGATTACAAGAGTCAATTCACACGGAAAGGACTATTAACTATTTCCTTGAAACAGAACAAAATTTGGATAAGGCATTAAACATTTTTATCCGAATAAATAGTGGTGGTGAGAAGCTTAATTACTCTGATTTGCTAATGTCAATAGCGATTGCTAATTGGACTGAATTGGACGCGAAGAAGGAAATTAATCGGCTAGTTGATGAAATTAGAGATAAGGGGTTTTTCATTTCAAAAGACCTAATTTTGAAGACTTTCTTAGTGTTATACAGCAACGATATCAAATTTAAGGTAACCAACTTTTCAAGGAGTAATGCAAAACATTTTGAAGAGAAATGGGACAATATAAAATTAGCTTTGCACGGTACTTTTGATCTGATAAAATCATATGGCTTCACTGACACTACTCTCACGTCAAAAAATGCTATTATCCCGATTGTCTATTACCTATACCACAGGAACATTTATTTAGAGTTTCATAAAAAGAAATGCTATGAAAAAGACCGAGACATTATCAAAAAATGGCTGCATATCGTTTTAATCAAGAGGATCTTTGGAGGTCAGGCTGATACCATTCTATCCAAAATCAGAGCTGTTTTTACCAAGGATGTTTCAAAGAAGAAAATCGACAGTTCAATAGCTGAATTCCCATATGACCTTATAGTTAAGGAATTGAAAGGTGGTACAAAAGATATAACTCTTGATGATGACTATATTGAAAATTTGTTATTGACTCAAAAAGATAATCCTTTGTGTTTCTCAATATTAGCAACTCTTTATCCGCATTTAGATTATCGAAATGGAGACTTTCATAAAGACCATATTTTTCCAAAATCATTATTCACAAAAAGAAACCTCAAGGGTCTTGGAATAGGAGAACAGCAATGGGACTTTTACCTTAACCCGGTTAACTATAACAGTGTATCAAATTTACAGCTCTTGGACGGGAATGAGAATGAATCAAAACAGGATTCTAATTTTGGCGACTGGGTGGAGAAGGAATCAAAAAATAAAGGTCTTACGCAGAAAGAGTTTTGCGAACGTCATCTCTTACCAGAAATCTTTGACATATCTAAATTTGAAACCTTTATAACGACCAGAAAAAAGAATCTAAAAGATATATTAAAGAAATTATCATGAACCATATAACAAAAGCATCCAGCAGACGGGGAATAACGCTCTTTTGTTTTTTATTCCGTCCGCCGTGGCCCCGCTACTGATGCATGTTGTTCGGTGGTAGAGGTGGCGATAGAGAAATATGAAAAGACCGCTATGCAATGGCTGCAAGAACAGACCCAAAACAATTGATAACGATGTAAAGGAATGCAACTTTTTATTGACTCGTGCTTCGTAGCGAAGTCGCTACTTCGCAGAGTAGCAAAGGAATTGTAAAATGGCAAGATTTCCAATGCCGTTAGGCATCCCCGAGCGGAGAACACCTGCCTGCCGGCAGGCAGAGAACCAGAAGTAATGGACTTGGCCATCCTGCGGATTTCATTAGCGCTCGCCTTGATGACGACCCGAGTCGCAGCGGGCAGGCAATGGTCTCAGGACAGGTTTCGATTTTTGATTGAGCAGGGGATTGCTTCGCTTTGAGTTATCTTTGATTTATTCTCTGCGGCCTTGGCGTTCTCTGTGGTGAGAAATTGGCTTTATCGACGCCACTCGGCCTTGCGGACCATCAAGGGCGGCATCTGTTCGGGCTTGAACTTTCTGCGGTGCGGATTGGCGCAGCTTCTGTTACTGCGGTACCACTGAATAAGAAAAAGCTTCGGCTTCAACGATAATTTCTTTTCTTTCAATCTGCCAAACATTGCCGACCTATTTTTCGTGAGTAATACGATAGAAACTACAGCGATTTTTATCGGCTAATTTAGAAGGTGACTTTCGGGAATTGCACAAAACAGGCCCTATGATTCAGACCACAGGATAATAGTTTAGTCCTCCGTCCTAATAATATTCGGCAATAACCGGCTGGCTTAAAGTTTGACAGGTATCCCTCGCTCAGCTAAGTACTCTTTCATTTGCTTTATAGTGTAGGTGCCGAAGTGTGCTATCGAGGCCACAAGAATGGCATCTGCTCCTCCTTCAACGATGGCCTGGTACAAATGTTCGAGCGTTCCGGCTCCGCCTGATGCGATTACCGGCACTTTCACCGCACTGGATATTGCCCTGGTCATAGGAATATCGTATCCGGTCTGAGTTCCGTCAGCGTCCATACTTGTCGGAAGGATTGCTCCGGCGCCCAAATCTTCCGCTTTCTTTGCCCACTCGACAGCGTCCATCCCTGTGCCGGTAGTGCCCCCGTTAATTATAACTTCAAATCCCGATGGCAGTTGTGAATTGCTGAAGGTATCTATGGCGATAGTTATTTTTTCGCTGCCGAATCCTTCCGCCGCTTCTTTGATTAAATCCGGATTGTGCACAGCAGCGGTATTGATGGATATCTTTGATGCGCCCAATTCCAGCAGCTCTTCTATCGCCAGGCAATCTCTGATTCCGCCGCCGACCGTCAACGGAACTGTTATTTTCTCGACGGTTCTCTTCACGGCATCGAGCAGTGTCTTCCTGTTTTCGATAGTTGCCGTAATATCAAGGAACACTAACTCATCTGCTCCCGCCTTGCAGTAAACGGAAGCATTTTCCGCCGGGTCGCCCACGTCTTGCAATTTAACGAAGTTTATACCCTTGACTAATCTGCCGTCTTTCACATCCAGGCATGGAATTACCCTTCTGTAATCCATTTTTCTACCCCTAATTATTGAGATTTCACCAAAAAATTATTTCGTTTGGTATATAAAGTATAATAATACCTGCCGGGCTGGTCGAGAAAATAATTCTAAAAAAACAAACGACCTCAAACCTCCGATAACACCGGCTGCAGCAATAAACCTGGCTACACCAAAAAAACTCCAAAGCAGGGCGGCGGTAGTAGTAATTTCGTCTGTTGTTGTGGTTTTCGATAGTCCCTTTTGCCTGTTTTAATTATCTGATTTGTCTCCAGCTGACTCGCTGTCTGTCGATTTCGAGCAATTCAGCTCGGTTGATAAGCCACCTTTTGTCCTGCTCTTTTTGCAGGTGGAGTTTTACTGTTACTGATAAAAATTGCTTATAATTCTGAGTAACGAAACTATCTTTTTCAAATTTCATCGACACAGTCAGGTCGGCGGTTGCTGTTGGCGGCGATATTTCTAATTGCAGACCCATCTCCTTGTTTTTCTCGACCAGGGACCGCGACAGCTCTCTTTTGCAATGGTCAATCAGGTGTTCTTTGCTGTTATGATATGAGTCCTTGTAATTTGCTGAAATTATCGCATCGATTGCGCCGGTATCTTCTTCTTCAACGGCTTTTATGCCCGTGCTAATTAAGACGTTTATCTTTTCTATATCGGTTTGAACAATCGAATCAAGCCCGAATGCAATTGCAGCTATAAAGACCGGTATCAGAAATTGCCACCAGTAACGTTTTTCAGGGACAAAACTTCTGTATGTAAACACCCCGAATAAAGTGATAACTGCCGCCCCCAACAGTGTCCACGGCTGCTCGAAAAAGGAAAACATATACTTGGCCTTTGGAGGATTTTTATCTCTGAAAGACTTTTGTTCGTCTTATTTTTATTGCACAGGATTTTTAGGCTACTCAGGTTTTAATGGATAGTGCTTCTGCATGAATTTGAGGTCTTCACTGCCAGGATGATTTTGACCCCATTCTTGATCATTAGCGTAGGCTTTAGCCATTTCCATTGTGCGGTCATCCACCCATCGATGCATTTCTGCACGACCGTCGGCCCAGCCGATGCAGCTTCGGTTACCGTGCCAGAATGTCAATGGGTCGCACCAGTTATTTCCATCAGGATATATAATCCAGGAGCCCTTATTCCATTTCCTGGGGTCGGCTTCCTCCACGAACGCATATTTAGTGGCCGGATTTCTTATTTCAGTGTATCTTTTCATACCCCTTTTCGTATAGCTGTTGATTTCTTCCCCATTTAATCCACCGGCAATGGAATAACTGCGGAAATTAGATATATTTGAATTTCTTTTTCTGTCATCAGCCGGACAGCGATATATATCGACCTCCTTTAAATAAGCATACAGCGCCCCTCGTTTTATGCCTCTTAGCTCGTCCTCAAGGGTAGGGTTTGAGTGGCCTGTGTAGTTACGGGCAGCATCCTGCGGTGGTTCTACCCAGAACGGGCGATCGGGTGAGCTCTGGAAACCTGGACCCGCCGGCACATTACCATTGACCAATTTATCATCATTTTCATCCTGGTACATATCCACCCAATTAACATAGTCTTTGTATCAGCAACGCAGTGGATTCTACGAGCCTGGTCCCTTGCCAATCGCAAAGATGGAATGAGAATCGCCATTAGAATAGCAATAATTGCGATTACTACAAGCAGCTCAATTAATGTAAAAGCTTTTTTCTTCATTTTCTACATATGGTTCTGCTATCAAGTTGTAAGATGTGAAATACCGGTTGTGTTTCCCTGATTTTACAGCTTTTTCGCCATTTTTAGACCCGCAAGGTATTGTACCAAATCAAGCCGGTTTTGTAAACAATTAAAAATCACAAGAATTTCACCAAAATCCCTGGAGAATTACCCTATAATCTTTCTCCTTTCGCTTGACATTTTTATTATATATTCATCGGGTATTTCTAACTTGTTTTTGCAGGCCCTATCGAAAATTGAGTGAACTCGCCCGGGTTGTATCTGCCGATTATTGAATGAACATCGTCTATGGTAACAGCTCTTATAGCACTAATATCGTCTTCAATTGTGCGATACTGCCTTGAGTATATCCAGTTTGACCCAAGAGAGTTCAATCGACCCATCGGCAGCTCATTGTCAAGGACCAGTTTGCTGAGAATCTTGTTTTTTGCCTTTCTTAACTCGTCTTCGGTTATACCGTTTTTTGATAGACTTTGAAAAATATCCTCCACTATTCCGAGCACCGTTGAGACATTTTCTTTACTGCAGCAAATCCGGTTGTAAAAAACACCAACGCCGTCCATCGGACTAAGGTGAGTTACCGCAACTTCTGCTAATGCCTTATCGACCAGCTCCCAGTAAAATCGTGACCCGACACTATCCCCGACAATGACTGATAAAAGCGAGGCTGCGAATCTTGCCTCGTCCTGTGCGCTTGGAGCTGCGGACATAAGACATATATGCTCGCGCACCAGATTCGCTTTTTCAATCCGCTTTTTCTTTCTGCCTCCTGGCGCTTCTGACAGCTTTCTTTCAACCTGCTGACTTTGCCATTGATTGCAGGGTGACTCCACTAACGAGCATGTTTGTTCCCAGTCAAAATTACCAGCACAGGCAAATACTATATTATTCGGTGCATAGCGGTTCGTAAAATACTCTCGCATCTGCTCAGCCGTTAAGCCGTCTATACTCTCTTCGCTGCCCAGCACACTGTTACCGCAGGGGTGCTCTCCGAAATACAAGCTTTGGCATTTGTCTATAACATCGAAGCTGGGCGTATCTCTGTACATCGCAATTTCTTCTTTGATTACGTTCTTTTCGAGATTGAAGTCTTCATCTCGAAGTGCAGGCCTCATCAGTTCTATCCACAGATTCGTTACTTCTTCTAAATATTCCGGCAGAACAGCGGCATAATATACCGTGTTTTCCCAGCTCGTGCCCGCATTAAATTCTGCTCCAGTCTTGTCGAATGCCTCATTGACTTCGAAGACACTGAGCTTGTCGGTTCCTTTGAACAGCATATGCTCCAGGAAGTGAGACACTCCGTTTATTTGTTTGGTTTCGTCTCGCGAGCCCGTTTTGACGAAAAATCCTACCGCCGCCGATTTGGAAGCTTTATTAACCTCGCCGATTAAATCTAAACCGTTTGACAGTGTCTTTTTCTTAAATTCCATCGCTTCGCTCTACTTGACCGTCACTTGCCTTGGCCCAATCGTCACAACTGTAAGGTCCTTGAACTTGTTATTCTGTAGAAAGCCGAGAACCGAATCAACCGTTGTCTGCTCAATCCTGTTTTTAATCTCATCTAAGCTCCGGACCCTGCCTAAAACATAATAATCACTGCCGATTGCTCCGGCTCTGCTGCTGGACGACTCGCTTTGCAAAATCGATGCGCTTTTTAATCCGACCTTAGCCCGCTCTATTTCCGCTTCACTTATCCCCTCGCAGAGCCGTTTGAACTCACCGATTATCACATCAAGCGTCTCCTGCGCCTTTTCCGGCGTAGTTCCCGCGTAACACATTACACCTGCCGCTTCCTTCAGACTATGATACCGGGCATCGACTGCGTAACACAGCCCTCGTTTCTCTCTTACCTCTGTAAATAACCTGGCACTCATCCCCCCCGAAAGAACCTCTACCGCTACTCTTGCATTATAGTAGTCTTCGTCGGTTGGTTTCACCGTTTCGGTCATCAGACCGATATGCACTTGCGCCCCATCATTATCTATATGCAGGTATTTGTTCCTTGTTTGCCCGTCGTCCCTCATCTCTTGTTTTTCATCTTTCGTCTCACTATGATTACTTGTAGCAAACAAATCTTCCATTTGTCGACAGATAGATTCAAAATCATATTTGCCGGCAACTGAAAAGATGGTGTCGGACAGACTGAATTTATTCTCTATAATTTGTTTGGTTTTCTCGGCGGTCAATATCTTCAGTTCGTCGATTTCGCCTACCGTGCTGCGACCCAGGGGGCTTGGATAAAATTGCTCTCGCAGTTTCAGTATAACCTTTTGCCGGGGCTCATCGTCCAGAGAATGAGCCCCGTCAATAGCCAGTTGTCTCGCTAATTCGAATTGCTCCTGCTCCAGGCTCGGCTTAAGTATAATATCAGCGTATAAATCAAGCCCTTGCGCCAGGTTGCTGGCTTCCAGGGCTCCTCCAATCACTATACGAGAGCTTCCGACACCCCCGGCTCGATGTATCCCCAGCCCGTCAAGGGCATCGCTGAGCTGCCTGCTGGTTTTATCGCCGGCTCCTCTGAAAATCCAGTCCAGGATAACATTTGAGGCCCCGCAGCAGCCCTCCGGCAGCAGCGCCGCTCCTGCCGGCAGCATAAAGCCGAATGCCACCGAACCGACCGATTCCATCGGCTCACCAAGGACCACCATCCCGTTCTTTAAGCTATGTTTATCAAAATTTTCTGCCATTGTCGGCTCTTCGTTCCTGTTATCCTTCAACGAAATTACCACTTTTATCAACAAATAGAAGTTTTTTCAACTGCAAAATTCAAAAGTATCGATTTTGATGGAATGAAGTGTCCAATAGCATAAACAATGTAAAAGACACTACGGCTTTTGAATAGTGATAAGAACTAACAATTATTGGTAAGTATTTTTGGTATGTGCTTATAGCTGATTTGGCTCTTCCCAGGCAAGATTCGGCTGCTCCTGTACACGTTGTTCCCATCTTTTGCCATCCTTCTCAAATTCGACTTTATCTCCATATATTTTTGTAACAGTCGCACCGTATATCTTCTCTCCCTCTTTGATGATTTGCCCGTCTATTAAGACAGATGAGCCCTCTGAGCTCTCTGCACTACAGACGCAACAATCGACCATCCCGAATGAGCTGTGTGATATCGGAGTCTGGATTCTGTTATAAATAAAAACTACCATAAACACTATTATCATGGTAATTAGCTGAACCAGAGTTAGCATCTTTACATTTCTAATTGTATGCACCCCTTATTTTCCGTCCTATAAGCATATAACAGGGGATTAAAGCTTCCCTTGTTATATGACAAATGGTTCTGTCCGACCCCAAATTATAGTTATTTTGTTAGCTATATCGGTTTTTTTAAAAGTGGACTTGATTTGGTTAATTAGCTCTTTTATATTGCTTGTCTTAGCGTGGCCGAAGCGGCCCGATACGAATTTAACGACCCCCCAGTTCTTCTATCTGCTTTGTCAATTGAAGGTACACATTTATTGTGAGATAGCTCAGTAGGATGGTTAATGCTATGACTAAAATAGTAACGATGAGCTTGGTTACTATTTTATAACGTGGGTTGAGCCATACAAGCGGCAGGGCAAGCGGGCCTATGCATAAAATCGCAATCACAACAGTAGCTGTGGTAAAATACCATTTTGTTTCCGGCCTGCCTGATTTGACAAGAAACTCACCGCAATAACGGCACTTTATGGCCTCGTCCTGAATCTCCTCTGCACAAAATGGGCACTTCTTCATAGCTCTACGTACCACTCTCGATTACGCTACCGCTGCGGTTTGTTCCTCATACTCGTCGAATCTGACGCTTATCTTCTTGCTGACCCCGCGTCTCTGCATCGTTATTCCCATTAAAACATCCGCAATGCTCATCGTACGCTTGGCGTGGGTGATTATTATAAACTGTGATTCCTTTTGAAATTCCCGAACCAGCATATTGAACCGCTCGTTATTGGCCTCATCCAGAGCTGCATCGACTTCATCGAGAAAGCAGAATGGTGATGGTTTTGTCTTGAATACCGAAAACAACAGGGCAATCGCCGTCAGCGATTTTTCTCCACCGCTGAGCAGAGATATGCTCCTTGTCTCTTTGCCCGGCGGCCGTGCTATTACTTCTATACCTGCCTCGAGAATATCCTCTGCATCTTCGAGTACTATATCTGCCTTGCCTCCGCCGAACAGCTTGCGGAATATCTGCTGGAAATGAACCCTGATTTCTTCGAATGTCTCGCGGAATTTCTCTCTGCTTTTTTTGTTAAGTCGGTTTATCAGCTGCTGCAGTTGTGCCTTGCTTTGATTCAAATCCTGAACCTGGCTGCTTAGAAATTCGTGTCGTTTATCAAGGTTTTCCTGCTCGTCTATCGCATCAAGATTTACATTGCCGAGCCGCTCAATCTTGCCGCGAAGCTCGGCTATCTCGTCCCGAATCTTACTCCAGTCAACTTGTTCATCGTTATAATTCTCGTATGCCTCGTGCAAATCAATCTGCAATTCGTCATACACTCTTTCGACTAAATCCTGTTGCTTTACCTCAAATTGCCCGAGTTCTATCTTGAGCTCACTGATTTTTGTCTCTATCTCACGTTTCTCTGCACGTTTGAGCCGAATAACTTGTTCTGTTTGTCTCTGCCGCTCCAGAAGCTGTTCAACTTCCTGTTGAAGCAGTTGGTTGCTTTGTTGATTTCTCTCTTTCTCGACATACAGCTCTGACACCGCTGCTTCGCAACCGAGGATATCGCTCTGGGCTCGTTCTAATTGCTCGTTACAGCTTCCTATCTCCTGCTGTGATGACTCGGTAGCCGTTTGATTCTCCTGCATCTGTCTTTTCAGACTCTCTACTGCCTGTTCGACTGCCTGGCGATGCTCCGTCATTTGCCCGAGAGCAATCCTCAAATCGGTAAGTCTGTTTTGTTGTGCCTGCCGTTGCTCTTTTCGTTCGGCATATTTTGCTTCGAGTTCTTTTATCCGGGTCGTTCGCTGCTCATTTACCGCTTCAAGCTCCTGCAGATTCTGTTTTGAATCGTATTCTTTTTGCACCGTTTGGGCTATCTGCTCTTGCAGCGTGTCGATTTCGCCGGCCAATAACGGCTGCTCCTGGCTTAGCCGTTTTATATCCTGCTCGTAAACAGTCAGGTTTGAGCTTACCTGCATCTTTTGCGTATTGGCCTCGTATATGGATGTCCGAAGGTCTTTGCAAAGTTTCTCAAGGTGTATATTTGTCTGATTGTTTCGTTCGATTTGCCCTTCAAGCCCGGATATTTCAGATTCAACTTTGCCGATGTTCTTTTGTAATTGGCGTAATTGGCTTTTGCGTGATATCAGCCCTGTTGTTTTGCCGATAGGCCCGAGTTTTACCACTCCGTCGGCACTTAGGAACTCACCCTTTAATGTAACAAATTTGTACTCACTGCCGGTTATCTCGGCAAGTTCAGCCGCCGCATCGAGTGACTCGACAATCAGTGTCTTGCCGAGCAGATGCCACGCCAGTGGTGCATATTTGCTCTCCGTTCTTACGAATTCCGCGACCCTCCCCTTTACATTATCAAATCTCGAAAAATCCTTTGTCTCCGCAAAAGGCCTGATTTTATCAAGGCATATGAAATCAACCCTGCCGTCGAGCTTTGCTATCGTTTGCTTATCAGCCAGCAGCTTGTTTGTATTGTTTATTACCAGAGCATCTGTCCTGCCCTCGAGCGCCGCTTCCACCGCGTTTGCATATTCCACATCTGCCGAAAAAATATCTGCCACTATCCCTTCGACATAATCTAATCTTTCATTCCCGGCCGTCTGATTTCGCAGGATGCCCTGAACCGCGTTATTAAGACCTTCGTACCTTTTCTCCATATCAGTCAATATCGCCAGCTCGCTGTTCAACGCGCTGCGCAGCTCTTTGTTCTGTGCCAGTTGCTTATTGTCCGCCTCAATCGCTGCGTTGTTTGCATCCGTTTCTTTGCGTTTGTCTTCCAGGCCCTTATGAAGCTCTGCTAACAGCTTTTCGATATCTGCCAGGCGGGCCTTATGTTGTGCCTTTTCCGTGAGAAGTTTCTCCAGTTCCGATTTGGCCGTATCGGCTCTGCCGGACAGTCGCTCTTTTTGGCTGGATAAATTATCCCGGTAAACCGATATGCTCTGGATTTCGTTATGAAGCTGGGCCGTCTTCCTGACTACGTCTATAACGCCCGACTTCTCATCTTCGAGTTCTGCTTCGAGGTGCGTGCATTCTGAGTTTATTTGCTGAAGTGCTTGTTGGATTTCTTCGGCTTCTCTGTTTTTTTCTTCGAGCGTATTTGAGCAGTCTTCAAGCTCTTTTTCATATTGTGATAAATTTGTATTGAAGAGCTTTTCCTGCTCTTTAAGTTTTTCAATCCTCTGGTTTGTGTTTTCGCTTCGTTGTCTCAGTTCTTCGATTCTTGTTCGCAAAAACTCGATTCTTTGCTGCTGCTGCTCGATTTTACTCTGCACTGCGACAAGGCTGTTTCCCGTCTTGTTTAGATTATTCTCCGTCTCTATTATCTGCTCACCCAGTTCGCTCTGCAGGGTCTCGTTTTTAGAAAGCTCTGTTGTCGTAAGCGCAAGATGTTGTTCTATCTCCTCGAGGTCTGTTTTCTTTTCTTTCAGTTGTGTGCTTATCTTGTCGAATTCTGCAAGAGAGTAGTTAACCTGTAGTTCTTTCAGTCTTTGTGTATATTGCAGGTAATTTCTCGCCTTGCCCGCCTGATGCTTGACGCTTCGAAGTCTCTTTGCCACTTCGCCCAGAATATCTGCGAGCCGAAGCAGGTTTTGTTCCGTCCTTTCCAGCTTTCGCAGCGCCTCTTTTTTGTGCGCTTTATATTTACTTATACCAGCCGCCTCTTCGAATATGGACCTTCTTTCTACTTTTGACGCGCTTACTAATTGTTCAATCTGGCCCTGCTCCAGTATCGAATAGGCCTTGGTGCCTACACCTGTATCCATAAATAATTCTCGGATATCTTTCGGCCGGCAGACTTTATTGTTTATTCGATACTCGCTTTCTCCGCTTTTGTATATCCTTCGTGTTATCTGCACCTCATCGGTGTCAATCGCCAGTTCTCTGCTGCCGTCTCCATTACAGTTCGAGATGAGCAAACTCACCTCTGCTGTACCAAGCGCCTTTTTGCTGCTGCTGCCGCTGAATATCACATCCGCCATCTGGTCGCTGCGCAGACTCTTGACACTTTGTTCTCCGAGAACCCATTTTACCGCATCGACTATATTGCTCTTGCCGCAGCCATTCGGCCCCACAATAGCCGTTATGGACGTATTGAAAGCAAATTCTGTTTTATCAGCGAAGCTTTTGAACCCATTCAGTATAATCTTTTCAAGTCTCATTTTTTTGTCCCGTTGCTGATACTCGACAATTCATTTTACACAAATTGCACGGTTTTAGCTCAATATGCAATACTGTTATCGGCCGAAGATATGTTTTCTCTTGATTATTAGTCGATTTTTGGCAGCGGGCCCGCTCGAAACTCTGCTCTTATGGCGCCTTTGTCACACATCTGCTTCAAAAGAGCTATCATATCGGCATAAGAGACGCCCAGGCCGCCGCTGCTTTGGCCTTCCTGCTCGGGTGGCTCTTCACAGAGAACTTGAATTATATCGCAAACGATAAATGAGCTTCGCAATGGACCTATCATCACTGGCTGGGTGGGATGTCTGCGCATTACCTGGACAAATCTTTCTCCTCGCCGGGAAACTATCATTATTTTGCCGTCCGCAGATTTTACAAGGATATTGTTCCGGAAGTATATCGGTGCTCCGAACAGTACTATTCTCGGCTCACCGCTGCGGGATACAAATATCTCCTTATATTCGGTGTTAGAAACTTGGTCCAGATAAAATTCACGCCCAATACGCTTTCGTATTACGTTAACATCATCCAACTTTCGCAATTGTTCATACGCAGCCAGTCTTATCTTAAAATCAGAATCACGAAGAAATTGCCGCAAAATCTTGGCTGCATCGGTTCGTTTTGCTCCTGTGGTTATTGCTTCCATGGCCTCGATTCGATAAGCGCTGCTTTTATTCACTGCCAGTTCTGCAAGGACCCCCAAACCGCGGTCATCGCCCAGATTGAGCATACATCGGCCTGCCCGAAGCCGAACCTCCTCATTGGACGAATTCAACAGAGTTGCAAGCTTGCTGGCGCTTTGTCTTCCTATTGCTTCGAGAGCTGTTTCACTTGCCTGCTTGTCCTCTGAAACCGCAAGCTCTCTGACAAACGTCTTTATTCTCTCTTCAATCATCTCCGGCGTCTGGCTAAGATATGTCGCCTTCACTATCGAGACGAATTTTTGTTTTTGTGCTTTATATTTGCCCGGCACCGACAAATCAATCCTGCCGGGTGAGACAGCTATGGCCTTGGCATCGCTATAACGCTCATTTAACCGGTTACGAATTCGGCTTGCCATTAAATAGTCATTACTGAGCAGTGTCACGGTTATCTTATACTCATCCAGTACAGTGCCACCGCCTAAGATATATCCGGTTCTTTTATCCGTCTTGGGTGTGTCTATGCTATCTATAAAGACCGCACCTCTGGCCGTAGCCAGTGTTCTTGATGTTATGGCGAATTGTCTTGTTACCGTCAACTCGGTATTATACAGCCATCCACCTTGCAGTGATATTGTTTGGCTGCCGGCCAAGGTGGTCACTTTTAAATCGAAGACTTGGTTCTTCAAACCTGTTGTCGGCATTGTCCCTTCAACATGCACAATAGCGGTATTTGCGCTGTTAATAAGTTTATCAACTTCTATTTTCTCTCCGCTAACTTGTGTCGGGATATATCGTGTAAGATATGCTCTTAGCTGTGGCGGACATTCTGATGAGCCTGTTCCGTTAAGACCGCCCACAAGACCGTATCCTTCTACCGGGATTGATTCGGTAAACGATACCTCTGTCAGTGAGCCGATAGTCGGGCCCAAATCTATCTTTGATGCAAGGTCTTTTTCACCTGTTTTTGTCCAGCTGTATTTTTCACAGCCCCACACAAAACAAAAGGCAGCCAGTGCTGCTGTCAGATAAACCCCGTTAGAAAGCTTAAACGGTGCTTTAAAACCCCTCGCTATGTATTTTTTACCACTCCCAAAGGACGAAGCGTCCTTTCTAACGGGGTAAATAATTTTTCGATTGTTCACACTCATATAACCTGCTCTCCTGCTTCCTGATAACCTAATATCTTGGTACGCTTAATACTACGCTCTTTTGCCGTTTCCGTCAAGTTTATGATTTTGGCTCGCCGATTATCTGGCAGATAACCGTCCTTGTCCTCGCCCTCGTATCGAAATCCACTAAGATTATTTGTTGCCACGTACCGAGTGTTAATCTTCCATCAATTATGGGCACGCTCAGCGATGGCCCCAGTAGCGCTGCTCGAATATGGGAATGGCCGTTATCATCGTGCCATGTCTTTTCATGCTCATAATGAGCATTTTGCGGAGCCATTCTCTCGAACATTGCTGCTATATCGTAATTGACTAATCCCGGCTCATATTCGGTCGTTGTAATCCCCGCTGTCGAGCCGACGTTAAAGAGAGTAACGGTTCCCGATATTATCTTTGATTGTTTTATGGCTTTACTTACCTGCTCTGTGATGTTAACGACGTCGCAGTTGCCCTTTGTTTTCACCTTAATTTGCTCTGTTTTAACCATCTCAGATTAAATCCTGTTTTATTAAGTATCGGACGCTTCAAGCTGATTTTTTTAATTCTATTAAATTTAGACTGAAACTTCGAATTAAAATCCTTTTAGGCTGCAAATCCGCGTCAATCAGTCAGTTTTCAGTGCTTGATAAATAAAATCGCTCGCAGTATAATGGCTATTTTAATACCGGATGTCAGCCGGCTTGCAGCATTAAAGAAAAACTAATAGAAAGGCAGCACAAATGAGAAGTTTAAGAACCTGTATTTTGTTGGTTGTTTTCATTATATCAATATCTGTAAGTGAAGTGTATGCCTCAGGGCCTGATAACTCAAAACCGGCTGGTGCATATTCTTCGAAAATATATCCCAATCTCTTCGTTGAGCTTTTGGATAAGACCCCCTCGCAGGTACAGAAAAAAATAGACACCGCCTGGAACCTGTTATTCTACGGCAGAGAAAATACGCAGCGCATCTACTTTACCGTTGACCCTGATATGGCTTATATCCTGGATGTCGGTCATAATGACGTACGCAGCGAGGGAATGTCTTACGGAATGATGATAGCGGTCCAGATGAATAAGAAGGAGGAATTCGACCGTTTATGGAAATGGACAAAGACTTATATGCAGCACAAAAGCGGCCCTCGAAAAAACTACTTTGCATGGCAGCTCAAGACAGACGGTACTGTCCTCGACGAAAATTCCGCCTCTGACGGCGAAGAATGGTTTGTAATGTCCCTGTTCTTCGCCGCTGCAAGATGGCCGAACGGAACTGGTATATACGACTACCGTGCTGAGGCACAGGTCATTTTGGATGAGATGCTCAATAAAGAAACCGCTCCCGTTAACGGCCGTAACGTAACAAGTATGTTTAATAAAAAAGAAAAGCAGATTGTTTTTTGCCCGATAGGCGCCGCCGCTGATTATACCGACCCTTGCTATCACCTGCCACATTTTTATGAGCTTTGG
>CAYSJK010000019.1:0-18619 GCA_964431375.1 uncultured Pirellulales bacterium | reverse complement strand
TTGACCAGTGCAGCGGGACAGGGACAAAAAGTTCTATTTCGTTTACAAAGCCGCTGCCCTGTAATGCAGAATTCACCAAGAAGCCCAGGGTCGAATCCAGCTCAGTCCGGCCATTCTTAAATGCCAGTATCATCTCCTGCAGACTCTGCGAATACACACCGCTTCTTGCAATCCCGTCAAAATAAAAATCTTTACCCTGGCAATCCGGACAAACACCTCCAACTATTGCATATCTACTGACGTCCAGGCCGCAGCGTGGGCAATAATCAGCTCCAGCACAGCTTATAATCTGGCCCCAGCAACTCTTACATAAGCTCTTATCAGTCTCGCAAATGCTCTGGCGGCAATTGATGCAAACTGCAGGCCAGAGAAGATGATTTAATCCTTGCAAGGTAAAAGCAGCAGCTTGTTTTAGTTTCGCCTTATCCACGCCAGCAATTATACAAGTTTTAACAACCACAACAAGCCAACATCAATCTTTATCTTGCTATTCGTTCCCACACAAGAATCTTAACGTCTTTGTCTCCCTTGCAGCCACTTTTGATAATCGGGCACATAATGGGGCGAATTATTTGAGCCGACCGAACCAATCTTTGCTTTCAAAAAGGCGTAGCTACTCCCCTGTAAATCCATCGATGCGCAATGCCCATCAACAAACACCGTATTAGTTCTGTCATTATGCCTGAAGCATGTTGTTGGACATGGATTTTTTTCCCATCTGTTACTTTTGTATAAATAAGGCGGGTCGAGCAAAGCGGTGTTTTTTAATATAGGGTTGGTGCCGGTCAAATCGTAATCTATCAGGGTATCCGCAAAGGCAATTACCTGACCGGGACCCTCAACCGTCGTAATCCTTTGCCACGGACGATGCTGTATATCTCTCCAGCCACTTTGAGGTGGGCTTAGATAGTATCCATTATATCCATAGGTACTTGTTATCCACTTGGGGTCATCCGGTTCGCCCGGGGGCTTGCCCTGAAGTCCGTAGCTTCTAAATCGTTGTGCGGGACACTCATAAACGCTTTTTTTCTCAAGCTCGCTCTTCAAGTAAGGCCAAACAAAGCCCCTTCTGTGGTCAATACCATCGGCAAGAATTTTGCCCCACCAGTATGTATCTGACTGCCCAACAGTAGGCATAGCATAACCATCGTAATCATCGGTATAACACGCAAAAGCAAAGCCAAGCTGTCTCAGGTTGTTTGTGCAAAAAACTGTCTTAGCCTGTCTCTTAGCACGATTAAGTGATGAAAGCAAAATAGACATCAGCAAACCAATGATACCGATGACTACAAGCAACTCAACAAGAGTGAAACCTCTGACCAGTCTGCCGAATCTATTACTATCGTGGGACATGCAAAAATCGTTCATTCTAATTCTACGCACCATTGATTGGCCAGCAGAGAAAAATCTATAAAATCAACATTACCATCCAGGTCTAAATCCGAACGGCTCAAACCAATAGGTCCATCGTAAAGCCAAATATCCACAAAAAAAGCTAAATCAAATGCATCTACCTCACCATCTTTGCTCATATCTCCCAGAAATGCAGGCTGATGGAATTTAAATAATCCATTATAACCTATAGTATAAATACTATCATAAGTCACCACCGGGCTGTTGCCACACTCTTTATCCTGATAATGGGCAATTATGAAATTGGGGTCATCCGGTGTCAATGCGACATCTAAAATATACAATTCAGCATAAGATTCAAAGTAGTTTCCGCCCAGTGGTATGGCGCCGACATATAGCTTACCATTGGCGTATACCGGCTGGTTCGACCAACCACCTACAGTTATATTAAATCCGGTTTCCCATAACTTGTTGACTGTGTCTCCCTGGTCGTGATAAGCCTCAACTTTGGGACGAGAACCCCAGCCATCATACCCGCCGCAGATATAAATTTTATCTCCGACAACAACGGGTATAGCATTTGTACGTTCTGTCTGTGCAATCCATATTATCCTTCCATCATTACAGTCGAGCTTACATATCGCTGAATTGTCTTCATTCGCATCAGCCCAGTCATAATTCGCCGCATACAAAAAGCCCTCCTTTGTAACGGTAACACCTCCCGAAAAACCGTCGAAATCAGGGTCCGAAGTCTCCCAAAGTTTAAAAGCATTAGGTTCAGCCGCCGCATCGTAAGCATATATAGTACCTGAAGTGTTGTTTTGACTATGTATGCTTGCCACATAAACAATACCATTACTATAAGCTACGGTATTCCCACTGGTCGCACCGATTGTCTCCGACCAGACAATATCCCCGGGTTCATACGGATTGTTTGGCTCATTCAGGTCCAGATTGATACAATAGAGCTTACCTGACGAGCCGAATCCGTCATAATCGGTAATAAATGCTCGGGCGTAAGGAATATCAATGGCCACGCTAACCGACGCATTTATCACGTTCATTTCCAGCTGCGTCGCCCACTTCTGCGTACCAGAGTGTGCATCAAGCACAAATATTTTATCGCCTGAGCCTATCAGCACTGTGCTATGCTTGGTGTCGACGCAGGGTGACGACCACGAATCCCAAACAGCTTTATCAATAACCGTTGACCACAGCAACTCACCCGAGTTGGCGTCATAAGCGACTACCTGGCTATGAGTATAATCAAATCCGGTTGGTGATTGTTCATTCGGCTCAAAATACCTGGCGTACGCATAAACTTTGCCTCTATAGACTACCGGCCCCGTAGCACCTTCAAACTCCACATAATAGTTTGGGTCCTGAGGATCCTCATCTGCAACCCATGCAATAGTTGTGGCATCAATCGCATCAGGGCCGTCAACCGCAATTGAGTGCCGAGTTGCGGTATGTCCGTAACATGGCCAGTCCTCAGAGCCAGCCTGAACAAATGCTGTAACTAAAAAAATAAAAATTAAACTAATCAATCCTCTCGAAGCCATTATTTTTCTCCTTTCGCACTTGGCCCGTACTGCGCGGGCACTAAAAAACAATAAAAAAACCGCCGTTCCCGCGAAGGAAACGGCGGCCTTATTTATTGGTAATCCGGACTCCCGTCAGCCGGTCCACATTATCGTTAAAGCAAGTATGTCTGGGCATAAGGACTGCACTATAGTTCCAAATCGCGAGAACACTTATATGCGAAACCAACTACAGGCAGGTTTTCTGGCTTGCGTCTTACCTCGAAGCTCCTTCCCATTCAAATACAGCGAATAGTGGATAAATGCCTCTCGGACTTCCGATTAGTATCGGAGCAGACGCTCACAGCGGCGCGACCGCCGCGGCTTTTAACCGCGTTCCCGTTTGACTATCCCAACCCCCATACTTTCTTGCGAAAACAAGAATGGGGGGCTGAGACCTGCAGTCAGACTATATCATTTTCAAAGAGCAAACTATCAAGTTAATATCAAATCGCAACCCGGCCTTCAAGTGCAAAATAAAAAAATTCTACATTCTTATTTAAATGACCTCAATAGAATTGGCGTGAATACTCGGGCTGATTAAAGCAAGGGTACATAATTGACCTGATGCGACACTATCGGTGTGCCTTTAAGCTCTGTAAAAATATCCATGTGTCAAGCCATCTCAAAAGTTATTTACTGCAAGAATTACTTTTTTTAAGCTTTTTCTTAAAAAGTTTTATTTTCAGGATTTTCGCAATATAAAGTCTTTGCTGTGAAGATTAAGGCAGTCAGAAAGGCCTTTTAGCCGATAATAGAGGTGTAGTTTTCCTATTTTCAGAAGTTTTAATAAGGCCCGTTCAGGTTTTATCTCGCTTATCTGCCACATAACAGCGTTGCAGGTTGAACATATTTTCTGGTATGATGTCTTCAGAATTTGGCAGGATATTTGGTATTGAACCTTTAATTTTTACTTTATGGGGTCGTAAAAATGAATCATAGAGAACCGGTTTCAGTGGCTGTAACCATCCCGGCCTTTAACGAAGCCGCCACGGTAGCGCAGGTAATTGGGTCTATACCCAGAGACATTCCGGGAGTACGTAATATCGATGTTATCGTGATAAATGACGGCAGCACCGACGATACAGCCAAGGTGGCGGCTGAAGCGGGTGCGAAGGTCATCAGTTTCAGCCATAACAGGGGTCTGGGCGCTGCCTTCAGAGAAGCAATACACAGAGCACTCGGCCTTGGTGCCGATATCATCGTTAACATCGATGCCGACGGCCAGTTTAATCCTCAAGATATCCCGAAACTAATCGAACCGATTATCCAGGGACAAGCCGATATGGTTACTGCCAGCCGGTTCGCAGACCCTGAAATGATTCCCAAGATGCCATGGGTAAAGAAATGGGGCAATCAAGTAGGCGCCAACGTTCTGAACAAGCTGACCGGCCAGGAGCTGCATGATGTTTCGTGCGGGTTCCGAGCATACAGCCGTGATGCAGCTCTGCGGGCAACGCTGCTGGGGGGACACACGTATACACATGAGGTCATACTCGATTTGGCTTTTCGCGGCCTGCGGATTGTTGAGCTGCCGGTGAAGGTCAGAGGAGTCCGTAAAGTCGGCAAAAGCCGGCTGACTGAAAATCTATGGAAACACTGCTGGAACAGCTTACTCATAATTCTAAGAGCGTACCGGGATTACAGGCCGACGCGTGTTTTTGGTGCAATCAGTGCCGTATTTCTGCTGTTAGCTGTGGCCTGTGGTGTATTTGTAATATACCATTATCTGGCAACCGGTGCTTTTTCGCCATATATTTTTGTGGCTTTTTTAGCTGGTGGTTTTGGTTTTGTCTCACTTACCTGCTACATAACTGCCCTTTTGGCAGGGATGATAAATCGACTGCGTATTTTGCAGGATGAGCAACTATTTTTATTGCGTAAGCGGGAATATGACACTAAGCAAAACCCTAATCAGGCATCCGGGTAAACCAACCTTTTCGGGATAAGTGACAGCCTGACATAATAAGAACAGCGATGAAGAAAAACAAACGCAAAGTTTCAGAAGTCGACGCTGGGTTGGAATTAGAACAAGACCGGTTCAAGCTAACCTTGCCTGATTACCTTGCAGCCCCCGCGATTGCTGTCCTGGCCGCCGTATGGGCATTTTCCCATCTTGGAACTTCAATAGAGTGGGACGATTTGTTTTATATGAACGTCTCACAATATACAACAAAGCAAGCGTGGGTGCTGAACCGCTACGGCCATATTTACCTGCAGAAGCTTTTCTTCTGGCTTGCCGGTGATGCTTTAACAGGAACCAAGCTGTATTGGTGCTTTTTGTTTTTCTCCACATGTGTTCTGGTTTATTGGTGCGCCAGATTACTTGCAGGCAAGGGTGGCTGGTTAATTGGTATATTGGCGGTGCTGTTGTTATGCTCACATGAGCTTTTTGCATATTATGCCGGCTGCACGTTTTCAGATTTTACAGTCATGTTTTTGGTTACCCTTGCAACTTTTATATATTTATATATTGGATTAAGGACTACAGCCTACAGGAATGTAGTCCTTATCATTCTTGGGTTCATATTTTTCTGGGCGACTAAATCGAAAGAAAGTGGTATCTGCCTGGTTGTATTGCTCATTGGCATTTTAATGAGACCTGAAGGCGGAAGTGGCGTAAGACACTTTTGGCGTGACATAGGCTGGATATGTGCAGGCATCCTGGCAGGATTTATAATATTGATGATTCTCGATACGATATTTCTTAAAGACCCGATTTTTTCAATCCGTCCATCGAATATTGAAAAGCTTCTAAAATTTAACTACAGAGGTGTATACCCACGCAATGTCGACCGTAGTATGTCGTGGTACACCTACGTTTCAGGGAAGACCTTTTTTGCCTGTCTATTGCTGTATATTCTTACGGGGTGTGGTGTATCAAAAAGGAAATTCTCGACCCATGAAAGAATAGCGTGGGTTTTACCTATTATATTGGTGATGTTCATCAGCTATGTAAGAGGGTCTTTTCACGTAATCTGGCGGTACTTTACACCTGCAATTCCCGGGATGTGCATCTGGGCAGCTCAGTTTTTTAATTTCGATACAAAGGGTTATTGGGCTGGCAAGAGTGGCAATCGTGGTATTCCGAGACTGGCAGTAGCATTTGCACTGGTTCTGGCAGCTTTCATTATTGTTTGCTTTTCTATGGAATTATTTGTGGATAATCTGATTGATTATTTCCAACTTAAAGGGCAGGATATTTTCTACGCAGTCGCCATACTTCCAATCTCGGTGACAATTTTGGTTGTTGTTGGAGGGCTTTCAAAAAAACGCGGCTTGATTGCCCTTTTTGTTTCTTTTGTTTGTTTCTTTTTCATTATTTACCACCCATTGAAAGCTAATCTGACATCTTTGAAAGAGAAGGTTGTAGCTCACAAGAGTGAATGGCGGTATGAACCATATCGTATTTTTGCAAATGAAATTCGGTTCGACGATGATGTAAAAATACTGGTTTCGAAAGATATCCACAAACGCTCCTGGATGCTGGGACGCGAGGTAAGGGCGCACTGCTGGATGTTCAATGTTTTCTTTAACCAGAAGTTTACTTATGAGCAGTTCATCGACGGCAGCTGGGAGGATGTACTCAAAGGCGACTATACCTATGCTTTTCTTACTTTGCGTGATTGGGAAGGTATTCGAAAAGAGCGCAATGTTGAGCATTTATTAAGAGACTATATCATTAAAATGGATAAAGCAACGCAAATACTTTTGCTTAAAAGGCGATAAACTGCATCGGCTTCGAAAAAATGATATTCATAGATGTAAATACAACCGTAGTACCGAAGGAAATAAGATATGATTCACTCCTTCGTTAGCACTAAAGTCCAGCTCATAAAGATGGCCCCGATTATGGCCAAGCTTAAAAGCAGAGGCATCCTATATGGATATGTAGATTCAGGCCAGGAGGCAACCATCTTCTAAATGGCTTCTTTGTTTATGCTTGTGGTAGACAGGGAACTGCGATATTTTGATTGGAAAAATCACAGGGATAAGACTAATACCAGATGAGTGGTTTGCTAAGAAAAAACAGGAAGAGGATCAACGAAGAGCTTAACACTTGCCATAAGCGCAGGTTCTTTACTCCCCTTACCTATGGCACATATGGCGTAACGATACCTGCTATTGCAAATTATGCCCGCGGCAAGTTAATCGATATAGGTTGCGGGGATATGCCGTATAAAGACTTCATTACGAGCAAAGTCAGCAACTATGACACTTTCGATATAGAAGAACGCACCGAGGGAGTTACGTTCATAGGGGATATTCATAATATGGATATGATAGATGATGACAGCTATGACAGTGCCGTCTGCTTTGAGGTTTTAGAGCATGTACAGCATCCGGCAAAGGCACTTTCTGAAATCTTTAGGATATTAAAATCCAAAGCGCATCTTATACTTTCGGTTCCCCACTTAAGCCGCCTGCATGAGGAACCGCATGATTATTTTAGATATACAAAATACGGCATCCGATTACTACTTGAAGATGCAGGTTTTAAGGTCATCAAGATAAATGCGCGGGGCGATATCTTTAGTTTTTTAGGACATCAATCCTCAACCTTTTTTGTCTGCTTATTCTGGCATATACCTGTGATTAAACATGTCGCCTTTTTTATTAACAAATGGCTCTGCGTAAGGCTTTGCCATTTTCTTGATAAGGCATTTGATAAAAATCACATTTTTGCTTGTGGATACACCTGCGTGGCACAAAAACCCTGATAAGCAAGGAGAGGCAAAGACCAATTAAAAAAATGGCTACAAGACGAAAATTACTTATTCTCACAAGTACTTTCCCTCGCTGGCATGGTGATACAATTGTGCCTTTCGTTTATGAACTGTCCCGAAGGCTTGTTAAAGATTTTGAAGTTTCTGTTCTGACCCCCAGCTACACGGGTGCAAAAGCTGGTGAAATAATGGGGCAAATTAAAGTTCATCGCTTTCGATATTTTATCAGAAAGCTTGAAAAGCTTGCCGGTGGTGCCGGTATCCTGCCGACACTAAAAAAGAACAAGTGGTACTATTTACTGATACCGTTCTTTATGACTGCGTTTTTTTTTGCATCAAGAAAACAGGTGAAGAAACAAAAACCCGATATCATCCACGCACACTGGATAGTTCCACAGGGACTCATAGCTGCGCTAATGAAAAAGTTATATAAAGTACCTTTTTTGGTTACAGCTCACGGCGGAGATGTCTTCGGTCTGCAGGGCAAATTCGCAACGGCTATCAAAAGATTTACACTGAAAAACGCTGACAAAATAACCGTTGTCAGTACCGCTATAAAAAACGAGATTCTGACAAAAATCTCTCCAGATCTTGAAGTCGAAATAATCTCAATGGGCGTTGACAGTGAACATTTTAATCCCGAAAAGAAGGACAGTTCAATAAAAAACAAGTACGCTATAGAGGGGCCTTTCCTGCTGTTTGTGGGCAGATTAGCTGAGAAAAAGGGCGTCAGATTTCTGATAGAGGCGATGCCGGCGGTTATAAAGGAATTTCCAAAGGCCAAATTGCTGATCGTCGGAACAGGATTACTGGAAAGTAAGCTAAAAACTCTAACGCAGAAGCTGAGCTTACAGCAGAATATTATCTTTACCGGCCAGATAGCAAACTCTGATTTGCCAAAATATTATGCTACCGCGGACATTTTTGTTGCTCCTTCAGTAATATCCAAAAGTGGAGACAGGGAAGGGCTGCCCGTTACACTGATGGAGGCAATGTCCTGCGGTGCAATTACTGTTGCCACTAACCTGGAAGGTAACAGGGATCTAATATTAAACGGCCAAACCGGTTTTTTGATTAAACATAAAAGTCCTACAGAAATTTCTAAAACGATCATTGAGCTACTAAGAAATGATGATTTAATACCGCAAATAAGAAAGCAGGCCAGGGAAAAAATAATTTCAGCGTTTGACTGGAAAATAATCTCGGACAAATATAAAAAGGTCTTGAGTATTTAAAAACCATATTAATGCTTTAGGGAAAATTTGCATGAAAAACAAAGCCTTAAAAGCAAGTGGCAATACGGCGCAGGACTACGATAAGTACTTTGAGGCTCTCAAGAAGTGTGACCGGCACTACACCAGATCCGTTTATAGGGCAAGAAAAGCCATTGAATTACTACAAACAGGTCGTGGGAGCGCACTTTCAGTGGGAGTAGGAAATCTCGGCGAAGCCAGAAAGCTTACAGATGCAGGTTTTGAGGTAACTATTTGTGATATTTCGCCTCTTGCGGTCCAATCTGCCAGGAAAGAAAATTTTAGGGCATTCGAATGTGACATCACAAAAAATCCACCTGATGGCAAATATGACTATATTTTCGCCCTGGAAGTTCTGGAACATCTTGTTAACCCGTTGGCTGCTATCAGAAATCTCACTGCGGCATTAAAAGATTCTGGAACAATGGTTATTTCATTGCCCAACGAATTTAACATTTGGGCAAGACTAATGATACTGATAGGACGGCCACCATTTGGGGGCCATGACTGGCATCATTTAAGGTTTTTTAACCGTAAATTGGGCGAAAAGCTATTTGCTGAAGCGGACCTAAAGATATTAAAAAAAACTTATTGTCCTTTAATGCCTTTACAGTGGAGTCGTCGTTGTGGTGAATTGCTGCAATCTCTTATGCCGAGCTTATTCTCCCTTACTACTATTTGGACGCTCGAGCCCAAGTAGGCTGCTTGTGGCAGTTGTATATCTAAAATACTTACGGCTAATGCCAAGAATTTCTGAAAAACTTGATTTTCAGACGGGGATAATGGTCGAGGTACATCAAAGAAACGATAATCATCTGCCAAATTCGTGTTTTTGGCACTTTTCTGGACGATAAACCTTCAAGAAGCAGCTATAAAGATTGAATTAATTTTCAAGATGGATTTAGAAAAGAGGCTCAGCAGCGTAGCTAAGCATGGATATACAATGTTATGTGGGAAATCCCAGCTTAAATCTTGGAAAGTGGATTATGTCTGAAAATCAACACAAGAAGATTGTTTTGGTCCAGAGTGGATGCAAAGGAGGTTATGTACATATACCTTTAAGTATTCTTTATTTGGCCGAAGCCCTTATGAAAAACGGATATGAGCCACGGCTGGTAGACCTGCGAGTTCAGGAATTAGTTCCAGAGGATTTGGAGAATGTGTTATACATAGGGGTCTCACATATGACCGGTTCAATGCAGATCCCTCCCGCACTTAAGTGCGCCTCATTGGCAAAGGAAATGGGAGTGCCTGTGGTGTTCGGAGGACCGCACGCCTCAATCCTTCCTGAGCAAACAGCTGCGCATCCGCTTGTGGACATCGCAGTAAAGGGAGATGGTGAACAAGTGGTTGTCGAATTGGCTCAGTATTTCCAAGGACAAAGGAGTCTCGCTTCTATAAAGTCAATTGCATACAAAGATTCTTCAGGCAAAGTAATCTTCACTGGTTATCGCAAGCCTCCTTCTTTCGATCAGACGGCTTTACTTCCATACGAACTTCTTCCAATGGATAAATATTTAGCTACGAGTGCCGATTTCGACCTTCAGACAAGTCGTGGCTGCCCACATCATTGTGCCTTCTGTGCGGAAATTTCTCTGTTTGGACACTCTTGGCGTGCAAAACCTGCACATGTCCTTATCGAAGAAATCGAATCAGTAATATCTAAATATAATCCCTCTCGAATTTATTTTGTGGATTCTAACTTTTTCTGTAATAAAAAACGTGTCAAGGAATTTTGTGAACTTGTAATCGAACGTGGAATAAAAACCCGGTTTTTTGCAGAATGCCGTTTCGACTACTTTTCAAAGTATGAAGATGAATTTCTGTACTTGTTGAAGAAAGCGGGTTTTACTGAAATTGAGTTTGGGGGTGAATCAGGATCAAATGTAACACTTGCACGTATCAAGAAGGATATATCATCGGAGCAGATTCTGCAAAGTATAAAGAAATGCCGTGAAACAGGCTTAAAGTCATTCACTTCTTTCATGATTGGTTTTCCAGAAGAAACTGATGAACAAATGATGGAAACTTTGAATATATATGATCAAATGCGCCATTTAGACCCTTCTGGTGTAAGAATAAATGGGATGTTTATCTATTCTCCATTTCCCGGAACTGAACTGTATAATAACGTAGTTGAAAAACATGGATTTGTACCGCCAAAAGACCTGGACAGTTGGGCTAAGTTTGAACTCTATGATTCTAAAAATGTAACCTGGCTTGATGAATCGAAAAAGAAAGAGCTACAAACTGTATCTTTTTTAGTTCGTTACTTTTTTACCTATAAGACAATTATGGATTGGAGTTTTAAGGAGAAGATAATTCGTCATCGCGGCTTTATTAAAGCTATCTTGTCCTTAGTCTTCAACGGAATTTTCTATCCTTTTGCAAGGCTTCGTTGGAAATTCAAAGTTTTCAAGTATGGAATTGAATGGAGAATCTGGCGAAAAGTCTTTTGTCTGTATATGGGCCAGAAGTAGCTGTTTATTTAATAATAAATATTTAGCAGAAGGATTTCTGTGTTTAGCAAAAAATAAATCATAAATCTACTATGCGTAAATGGTTGAAAAATATTTTGGGTTTCGTGATATTAGCTTTTCTCTTGTGGTATCTGGCCAGGCACTGGGAACAGCTAAAGGTCTTGTTTAGACTAAGTCCCTTGCAGCTTGTTCTGATGTATTGCTTGTGGTTCCTAATTACCCTAACCGGTGCGCGTTCGGTCCAATGTTTGCTAAATGCCCTGAAAATTAAGACTGGTTTTTGGGATATGGTAAAGCTGCATCACGCATCTTTGTTGCTGAACTATGTCCCAATGAAATTTGGCACAGTCTTTCGAGCGAATTATCTCAAACGTCACTATGGACTCGCTTACACACATTTTGCAACCTTTTTTATGTATATCACGTTTTTAATGACCACTATAGCAGCAATCATAGGCCTAACTGTCTTATTAGCCATCTATGGTCTAAGCAGTTATGAAAATAAAATTTTAGCCGTCGTTTTCGCGATAACAATCATAAGCTCACTGCTTTTTCTGTTTGTACCACTGCCTACTCCTGCGGGACAGGGAAGGTTAAGTACTACGCTGAGGAATTTCCTTTCCGGCCGAAGCCAAATATCGAAAGAAAGGAAAACGATTCTCACTGTGGCAGTATTTTTAGGGATGAACTTTTTGCTTGCTGCAGCGCGCCTCTGGATTATTTACAGTAGTATGGGTAAGAGTATCCACGTGGGGGGATACCTTATGCTCGGCGCGCTGGGTTTTGTCGTTTTATTCGTTTCACTAACTCCCGGTTCTTTAGGAATCAGAGAGCTTACACTCGGCTTTGGTGCAACAGTTGCCGGAATTCCATTTGAAGTAGGTATCCTGGCGGCAATGATAGATAGAGCAGTAATAATCAGTTACTTATTCATTGCAGGCGGCATTTGTACGGTGTGGCTCTGGCATAAATCCCCTGCGGATTTCAAAGAACAACAAGGCAACTCCCCCCTCTGACAGGACAATCACAATAGCGGTCCTAATTTTGTGATTTAGTGTTCCTACTTTCGCAGAGGTAAACTCGCACACGTGAGAGTAAGGTGGGGTCCCGGTTAATCAGGAGCCAGGACCTTTGCTGCTCAGGTCAAAAATAAGATAAGGTAACATTGGAGCCTGATCCGGCCCTCCCGGGTCGGGGGGAATATATGTCATTTTGTATCGCTGTTGCAATTCATTGCTCAGTTTGGCCAGATAAGCCGACGTCTCCCTGTCATAGTACGTCCTCGGCATTAAGTAATAAGGAAACTTGCCCGTTTTAGCCTGCTCTTCAATCTCTGTTAGTGTACGGGCGACTACAACTTCCCTATCCAGATACCAGGCAATTTCCGGGCGATAATGCGACCCTTTTGCCTTATGCTGCTGGACTTTCAAACCTTCAAAGCTCAACAGCATCTTGTCCGGCGGAATAAGCTCGTTAAACATCGTAAAAAGTTTGACCTTTTCAGGTGAAAAATGATGAATACTGTAATAGTAGTTCAGCCCTTTTGCGCAACTTACAGTAATAATGACCATGATAATCGCCGTTACTATCTTAGCCAACAAGGGACGAGCCTTGGTCAGAATATCCGCAAGAAGCATAATCCCCAGGGCGGCTGCAACAGCAATAGGCAGGATAAGGGGACGTTCCCAGGTCTGGTGCTTCCAAAGACACCCTTTCAATAAAAACAACTGAAAAATAGCCGGCATTATAAAGAACCAAAAATGAGGGAATCGTCTCTCTGCTTTTATCTGAGTTTTTTTTGTAGTATCTACCATAAACACAACCAATTGGCCGAATGTCAAATATGCTATTGCTATTATTAAAATCGGCAGGGAGAAATTTGTAACCGCATGTCCCCAGAGCTGGGCAAACCATTTGCCCCAATCGTGTTGTTGCATTTCACCAGAGCCGGCTCGCCACTTATAAAGTTCAAGTATTCTTTGGAAATCCCAGCCATGCCCTATCGCCATAATCGCAAAATTCAAAATCAGACTGGACAATGGAGCAACAACTAATATTGCCAGCATGGTTGTTTCCGGGAACTGCCTGCGGCGAATGCACCTGAAAATGTAGTGCACGCCGATAGCCAGGGCAAAGAAAAGACCCTCCCAACTCATTTGCAAGCCAAAAAACAGCCCGGCCGCCAATCCCCATTTGTGTATCGCCCCCGGCTCCGGCCCATCTTTTAGTGCCTTTATAAGAACCAAGTAGCACCAAATCGAACAAAAACTGAGCGGGTAAAGCCACATATAGATACCAAAGTAGCCGATGAGCGGGAATAAACAGAAGAAAAGGCCCGCAAGTAATGCCGTTTTATCATCCAGTAACCTTCGCAAAATCTTAAGTAAAAGCAATAGTATAACTACCGTTGCTATTGTATTTTCCGCTCTTAGGGCCCATCTGTTGATTCCAAAAGCAGCCATAAAAGCTGCATTTATTAGGCCAGTAAGTTGTGGATGGTCAAGATACCGAGACGGATTTTCAGTCGGTGGGTCACCTACAGCCCAGGTGAAAAGGCCCTTTGTGTATCCAAAGCCATACTTCAGTTGGACTCTGGCATGCCACGGTCCGTGTGCTTCACTCCAACTGTGCAGGCCGGTGAAGTGGCGGTTAATGTCCCGAGCCATTATTGATATAAGCAAAATGCAGAGAAGGCCTCCAAAAACCCAAAAATAACCGTTTGGCGTATTCTTTTCCATATTGTTTATGTTTTTCATACCGGGTTCCTCTAATTAACCATTCTCCGGGCTTCTAAAGCCCCAAACGAGATGCCAATTTGCCGCCTCGACGAATTAAAATACGGAAAAGAAAATACTTCCGATTGCTGTAACGCATAAGGCCTCGGTCCGGATTGCCAGGCAGTGGTATATATTGTTTTTCTGCCCATACTACCACTGGATGATTGCGTGGTACTTTGGCGTAAACAATATTTAAAACTAATATCTCTGGTTTTTCGCGTTCAAGGTCATCGAAAGCCCTTTTTGTGAGTTCTGCAGCTAATGGGTTGTCCGCCATATCTGTGGACCATATAACACCGGTGGGCGGACGGCGTTTAGACCAGAAATACATTTCAGGAGTTATACCTAAAACATAAAACGTCTCGTCCGGTTTGAGCAGTTTATCAACCTCAAATGCAACCTGCTTGGAGAAAATGTATTGAGGACCCTGCTTCTTCGCCGACCAGTCCTCGGCAGAAAATCCATATTGCGGCAAGATAAACAAAAGCAGAATAACCAGTCCTATCGCTCCAATAATATTACGAGCCAGTGTCAAATGAGGTTTGCCCTTGGGGCCGATTGCAGTCAGGGCCCACCCGGTGCCCACTACAAGAGGTCCGAGCCAGAGCTGATAATAGTGCCCATAGAATCTGCCGGGAAGGGACACGGCAAAAGGCGCCGCAAGAAAAAATCCAAGCAGCAGCAACCAGTGACGCCTGGAGCCTTTGCAGAGTCCAAGTATTATCCCTGCAACGGTAAATATAACGAGTACGGGTGTGCTTTTCATATATTGGGAGAACAATTTTTCGTAACTGAATCCTTTGCAGATATTTTCGAAGATGTTGGTGCCTCTGCTCTTTGCATACCATCTGCTATATGTGAAAATCGTATCGTAGAAAATGGAGAAACGGTCGGTGGCGGCAAAATATGCGAAGACCGCAATCCATACTGCAGCACCAGCCGCTGCGGCAAGGCAAATCTGGAAAAACGCCATTCTTCTGTCGCTGCTACGGCGTATACTGACCAGCAGATAAAAGCAGCTAAGAAACGCGGCAAAAGTGATTGCTACAGGTTTATATAGGGTAGCAACAGCAAAAAGTCCGCCAATGACCAGCCACCTCCATACCTGCAATTTCTTCGTATTTGCACGCACGATAAGCGCAAAAGCCCAAATCAAACAGGCATTAATACCCACTTCCGTATTTGGCTGATTGGCCCATAGCCAAACGTCGCTGCAAATAAATGTCCAAAAGGCAGCAGCCCACAGGCCTCCAGGAACACCTCCATGCGCCGAGCCGGCCCAGTATGCACCTAACAACGTTATTATTGCGGCTGCCACCCCTACAAAATAGACCGAGCCGGGGCCATAACCAACTAAGGCGTCCGCTATTGCGTAAGTAACAAAGATTGCAGGTGGTTTGCTGTCCCAAAGGTCGGAATAAAGCTTGCGCCCCTGAAGTAATTCGTGGCCAATTACTGCGTGGCTGCCGATGTCTCTTTCGACCGGCTCCTCATATGTATGCAGGCGCATAATCGCTATAAACGAAGAAAGAATCACAAGAACTAACAGGGTCAAATAACGCAATTTGGCTGTAGGCGCGGACTTATGATTGCTTACCGGTGAACGCAAAGTTTTTTTTCTTTTCATAAAGCTCTCGCCCATGTACCACGTTAGCTTAGCCGGTTGCGCTATACCGCCAGCACTTCAGCCATCGTTAACGATTTTTATATCGCATCCGAACAATTCCAGTTCATTCTAACTATAATAATTATTAAAGTATCAGCTGTAAAGCCATATATGGGCTGCCAAAATCGCCGCTGAACATTAAAATCCGTATTCTTGGAGAGTGTCGCAGGTAAAAAAAGCACTTCCTATCATCGGCACAGTCAGCTTTGTGTGATGTGTTGACATATGTTTGCCAGCGATGGGATACGAAGGCACTTTTGCGTCCTCAGCGCAAAAAATTTGGCCTGAATCGGCAACAACCTTTTCTTTATTAGCACTGTCAAGAATCTCTTGCTTAAGGACGTCATTTTTGTTAAAATCAGGTTTTTGATGGTCGAAAATTATATCGTAATTTGATTTGGAGATGAGAATATGAAACGCAATTACCTAGTTTTGATTGGTCTTATTATGGGCTGTATCCTGTTTTTGCAGACCGGCTGTAAGGGGCAGGCTGGTCCGCCGGAACGGTCTGAGGCCGCGCCGGTAATGCCCAAACCCACAATTGCCCCTGAAAAAGCCAAGACTAAACCCGAAACTAAAGAAACAACACCAACAATTACATTTGAAAACGTTGTTTATGATTTCGGTGAAGTCGGGCCGAAGATAAATAAAGTTGGTGAATTTAAATTTACAAATACCGGAAACGGCCTGCTAAAAATCACAAAAGTTGACAGATGTTGTGGTGTCACCACCATATTGAACAAAAAAGAATATGCGCCAGGTGAGAGTGGAACATTGAAAGTACAGGGTCGTTGGGGCCAACAGGCTGGTGTAGTTAATCGGCGTATCTATGTCAACAGCAACGACAAAACAAATCCAAGGGTGGAACTGGCCATAAAGGCCAAGATTGTAGCCAAAGTCGATTGTGAACCGAAGAAAATCAACTTTATGCTCAAGGACAACAAAACCACCTGTCCGGAAATTACACTTACAAGCCACGATAACCAGCCGTTTTCAATAAAGCAATTCAAATCAACTGGTGACTGTATAACTGCTGATGTTAATTCGGCCGAGCAAGCGACAAAATTTGTCCTCAGCCCCAAGGTAGATACAGAAAAACTCCAAAAAACTCCAAATGGTTTTATCGAAATCAGTCTGACCCATCCTGAACTCTCCAAGGTTACTGTTGTTTTTAGTACTATGCCGGAATTTAAAATTAATCCGCCTTCGATTATCGTCTTCAATGCCGAAGTAAAAAAGCCCGTAAAAAGAGAAGTTTGGATACTAAATAATTATGGCAAGGATTTCGAGATTGAATCTACATCGTCGAAAAATGACACTATTAAGGTTTTAAAGCAGGAGAAGGTCAGCAATGGGTATTATCTCGAGGTGGAAATAATACCTCCTGTCGCTGAAAGTAAACAAAAAATGTTCACTGATGAATTCTCTGTGAATATAAAGGACAATAAGCCGCTGAAAGTTACGTGTCGCGGATTCTACTCTCGTGGTCGGGGTTCTTCATCCCGTTAATTTGTAAACTTCAGATACCTTTATGTGTAGGTAAGTAAATGCGGCTGTTTATTCATCCACATACGCACGAATACATGGCACGAACAACGGTACACATAAGATGATTCGGTCAATAAGTTACATTTTTGTGTTGATAGTGTTGTGCTTGTGCGCATTGGTGTTGTTAGCAAAACCTACAGCAACGTCGAGCAGCAATGCAGATATGCTCACCATTTTCTTCTCCGGCAACGAACTTGGTGCGTTGAAGCCCTGCGGCTGCAGCGGTGGACAACTTGGAGGACTTGACAGGCGTTTGGCGGTTTTTAACAGCGTGCCTAAACAAAAAAGGTTAGTTGTTGATACCGGCATGATTATCGAAGCCGACAGCGAGCAAAACCTGATAAAATTCAATATAATAATCGAGGCCTTCAGACTCCTCGGTTACGATTTAGTCAATTTGACAAAAAAAGATATCGATATAGGCAAAAACACCGGGCTGTTAGACATCATAGACTCGGATTTTAGGATTATAAGTTCTCACCAGCTGTCAGGTGTGAATTTTCCGGCAAAATTTACAAAAAAGTTCTGCATAGAGAATGAAGCTGTAGCTGTAACAATTGCTGCTTTCGATACAAATTCAGAGCCGATAGAACGAGTCTATCAGCTATTTCCTCTTGTTGATTGTTCTAATCTGCGGTCGGTTGACATTTTAATCCTCAACACGGCCGACATTGTTGATATTAATGAAATTGCAAAAATGGGAATTGTAGATTGTTTTATCATTCCTGCTGATTCAGATGAGCCGAGCTTAATCGGTGACCCAAACAAAAGCCCTCTGATTTTCTCAGTTGGACGCTTCGGTAGATATATAAGCAAGTTACAAGTAGAAATTACCGAAGACAAACCAAAATATGGCTTTTCGGCTGTACCGATAACAGAAAATTTGCCAAAGGAAAACCCGCTTGTAGAGCTATACAAGTCTTACCAACAACTCGTCAAAGAGGCAAATCTCTTAGAGAATTATCCACACTTTATTTTGCCGGACGGGCTCGAATATACCGGCTCGCAGTCTTGTAAATCATGTCATGAGTACGAATATGGTAAATGGAGCCAAAAGGTCCACGCGCACGCTTACGCAATACTTGAAGAGGTTGGCTCACAGTTCGACCCGGAGTGTGTTATTTGCCATGTTGTCGGCATGGAATATGAAAGCGGCTTTGTTTCAGAACAAGAAACTAACCATCTGAAAAACGTAGGCTGTGAAAACTGTCATGGCCCAGGCTCAGAACACAACG
>CAYSJK010000018.1:11558-19195 GCA_964431375.1 uncultured Pirellulales bacterium | reverse complement strand
ATGAAGAAATAGCGTAAGGCGTCGATGGGGTGGTCGTAAACCCCGTCCTTTAGAGGTAATTCGCTGTCATTGGTAACGTTGTCAGGATAATGATAGCACTGAAGCGCCTCTATCAGGCGGGTACACCTTGGCGAGATGATAATAGAACTTCGGCCGTCGCCTGCGCGAATCGCCCTTCTGATAAGCTCGATACCCTCGAGGATACCGCTTCTTCGATAGCGGACCTGAATACCAAGTGAGCGCAGCTCGCGAACGGTACTCGTGCCAGTAATATCATTAACGCCGGCACCGGCTGGGTCGCAAAAGGTCGCTGTAATTTTTTCTTCACCGCAAGGAGTTCTGCTTTTTATTTCTTCTGCGTGGACATCAATCGTCGCTCTGCTGCGGACATATTCATCGATTATGCGAACAACGCCTGCGCTATCGACTTGGAGCCACAGGCACACGAACGGATTGACAAAACCAAAATCGAGCGAGCGATACAAAGGCAGGTTCGGGTCATAGTCGATCGGCCTGACGTGCAAAGCAGGGTCGAACTCGTCGAAGACGATATTTTCGAGCGAAGGACGTTTACAGAGCATCTCCGCCTCGAAAGCCGCCCTGCTTGCCCGGCGCATCTGCGTAATACAATCGTCAATTTTAAGATATCCGTCTGCCCGTTTTGCCTTGCCCTGGCAGTCACACCATAAGGGACACTGCGAGCAGTTTCTATCGGTGCACTTTTCAATCACCTCCCAGATGCACCACTTGAAGATGGGCGTGCCGAACTTCCGGGCATCAGAGACGATTTTCTGCATCAGGCCGTATGGCCGGTGCATTGTGCTGATGGTTTCCATTGCAGCGATGATATTGTCCGTGCTTTGCGTCGTGAACTTTGCAGCAGAAAAGACGTCCTCATCGAACAGCTCGACCTCATCGCAGCGGAGCTTCTGTATGTGCTGGCCTCGAACGCTTGTCGCCGACTGCGTGAGGACCTCGATGGATGAGCCGTTGACGAATCTGCACTTTGTTTTAAGCGCAGGGCCGTCGAGAAACTCATCGAAGCCGCTATTCAAAAAGCCGGTCATATATTCGTACATCCTGCCTGACTGCTCGCCTGAGCCGCCGAGGATTCTTACGCTACAATCGCCCTTGAAGATACAGTCCAAAAGTGTAGCGACCGCAGCCAGCTCGGTCTTGCCGCCTGCACGATTGGCCCATACGACACAATCGGCATTAGCCGTCCGGCTACGGCTCGCTCCGCCGAGACGAGTCGCTCGTTGCCCGTCGCTCGTCGGTCGCAGGGCCGGAATATCAGCGGTGAAGCTGTGCCAGAGGTAGTCCATCGGCGTGTTATGCTCCGGACAGATTCTTACGTCCGGGACGTCTATACCCAGAAAGACCTTGACGTAATTTTTCAAATCGGCCCTTGTTGCCGGCTGAGTGTGTCTTAGTTGGCGATAGATTTCGGCCGCCCTGTCGATGCATACGGAAGCTGGTTCATATAATGCTGGTTTTGACATTGTTAAAACCCTCCTAATTTGAAATGTTAATTATAGTATTTGAAGAGAAAAGAGAAAAGGATAGGATCTCTCGTCTCAACTTCTATTTACTCCTATAGTTTTCTAGAATTCTCTCCCTGTCTTCGTTTTCCTTGTCACCTTTGTAGTAGATTTCTACAAGCTCTATGATATCCTCATTTTTATAATAAGCATAGATTATCCTTATGCCACTTGCAGACCCTTTGCCCTTGAGAGATTTGCACGCAAATTTTCTGGCTTTATATATTTCTGGATATGTTATACCGAGTCCGGATATTCGAGCACATCCTTTATTATCTATTCCGAGCTTGTGTAAAAGCTTTAACTGTTTCTCAATGAAAGTTTTGAGATCTTCTTCAAGCGTACGAAACTTTTTAAGCAGTTTCTTAAAGTCTTTATCGAACCCAGGAAGCCTCCTTACTTTACTGAAGTTCTTCGTCATCGTATGACCTCACGGAATACGCCGGCGTGCGATAAAAAACCGATTCATATTCTATCACCTCTCCATCTTCCGTTGTTAGCCAAGGAACGTCGTCGTGTGAATATGCGCTAATTTCTTTAGCACTTTTATCTGAAAGTTTTTCAAGAACAGCATCTATCATTTTTAACTCATTCGCATTTACCTTCGATAGATCTGGTTCTCGCAAAGGAAGATATTTTGTTTGTGGGTATTTGTGATATTTTGTTTTTACTTTAAACAAGTCTTTCCCCTCCATATCACCTACAATTTTGACAAACTCTTTAGGCGTGGGACCATAGTTATTCTTTATATAAGTTGCTCCTATCAACTGTTCTTCATATTTTTCATAATAATCAAAATCAATGAAGTACAAGAGCTTGTAGAGAACCGTTTCTCCAACGTTAGGTTTCGAGCCAACTTGCTTCAAAACGTAAAGTAAAATTTCTTTGAATTTGCTCAGGTTCTTTTTGGGTATGCTTATGCGTATTTCATCCTTTGGTTTTGATGGTTTTTTACCACTCTTTTCAAAGATAACTGCAACATCTTTCTTCGAATCAAGAAGGATATCCGAGGTTGTATTAAAAATTCTTGAAAGCATGACTGCTTCTTGGGCAGCTATTTTTCTATTCCCAGCCTCAATCTGAGATACTGCAACTCTGCTTATTTTCACGTAATTCGCAAGGTCATTCTGTGAAAGACCTCTTTGTTCTCTAAGCTTTTTTATTCTACTTCCCAATCTTTTGTAAAAGTTACTTGCCATTGTTCGACCCTTTCAATATCACATATTGTAATTATACTACGTGAAAGAAAAGCTGTCAAGGTAATGTTTTAAATTCTTACATAATCTTCGGCTTATTTCTGGGCCTGAAACATCCCAAAACATGGAGAAAACGAGGTTTTTACAAATTTTTCTTTCCTTTGAACTAAAAATGCCATTGGTTCTGATAAAAATTTTTGTTTTTTTCCATCACGGTCCAAAAAGTGATGTATACTTTATATAAAGGGGGCTGTGCTCAGCCGGCTGATACCATTGTGGGTCGGGCTGGCGAGACAGTTATCGCAAAAGAGAGACGGGTCTGGCGGAAATTGAAAGAGAAAAATATAAAGCCCGGGCCTTCGTCTCTCTTTTTTTTGTTTTCATTTCGATAGTTTTTCCGGTCCATCGTGCTTGTGGAAACGATTTTAGTTGCTTCGGTTTTTGAGTGTAGAAATCTGAGAGTTATTTATTCAGCACCATCCAGCCAGTTTTCGATGAGTATAGAAAGGTCTCTGAAATCCACTACACCGTCTCCGAAAGGTAGTGGTGATATATCAACCGACGGTCCTTCCAGCAGCCAGCGCTGGCCGAGCTTACAAAAATCCTCGAAGGCCACCCTGCCGTCGTCGTTAAGGTCGCCGGTCTCGACCAACAAATACCACATAGTCTCATAGGCAGGTGATATTTGGACGACTGTCTCGTCGTTTACGATGGTCGTTGGCACGGTTGATTTTATCGTTCCGTCAGGCGCCAGGGCATAGCAGTATAGCCCTGTAAGCGGCAATTTAATTATTGCAGAAACGGACTCGATTTGAACCGGAGCTGTACCCCAGTTGGTACCTACGGTTGTTCTGTCTGCGGAGAATATCATGCCTGTATTTTCGCATCGGCCGCAGGCGGTGATGAGAATCTTTTGTTTTTCCGGCAACGGGACCTTTATGCAGTCCGGATTTAACGATGTAATTGTAATCGCGGCGTAATTCGGCTCATTAACTTGTATTTTGTTATCACTTGCAGTGGCAAATTTATCCCGATGGCCGACATAAACCCACGCTGATTTTCCCGTTGCGGAATATATTCCCCTGCCGTCACCGCCGGTCTGCCAATCCAATACCGTTTGGCTCGGCTCGTTCGGCGAAGTGATACTTCCGGTCTCATCAATAGTATTTGCGATGCGTTTATTGAGCAAATCCTGCCGGCTGAATCCTGTGTTTTCCGCAAGGACGCCGAACATATTACTGTCATGTTTGAGATGCAAATCCGCTATAGGCAGCAGATTATCGTTCGAGTCGGTTAAAGCGGCGTAATAATATGTGTCACCGACCGGCTCAATCCCGCTGTATCGAAATATAGTTGTCGCTGCAGGAACAAAGCCCCACTTTGCAGAGTTGTGAAGGATATCAAAGAAGCCGTTAAGATAGTTATCATTCCAGTCATCGGAGTTGTGTGTATAGGAATAAAACCACAGGCCGTCCCAGTCCTGAGCGGCTGCGAACGAAGCGAGCATCGGTACACACGACGCCTGGCTGTCCAGCGGAGCGGGGTGATTGTACTCGGAGACCGTAAATGGTTTGCCCGGGTAAGTAGAACCTTTTCCGAGCCGACAGCCCGCAAGGCCGAACAAAGTAGCTTCGTTGATATAGTCGGTCATCGGCTTTTGCTCGACATACCAGTCGTCGGGGTCCCAGGGGTCGTTGGGAAAGCGCGGATGCTGCCAATAGGCGTGACTGTCGATAAAGTCCATATCGCTTTGAGTGTAGAGGCCGAGTGGGCCGAAGACAATCGTGCCGGTTACCAGCGCATCGCAGCCGAGGTCGTTCTTTATGTAGCTGCGCATATCATCGAAATATGCCTTCTCCGTCTCAGCAAGAAAGCGCAGCCGGTCGATTTGCCGCTCTTTGACCTCACGGTCGATGAACAGCCGGACAGTACCGGTCTCGATAAATTCGTCTTCCATAAGCCCGACCTGCCCGCCGGTGTACAATTGCGGATTGGCCAGATAAAAAGTCGTCGTGTCCCCGCCGCCGAAGCTGAAAGTTACTCGTCCATTTTCATCATCAGCATTGGCTACGAATCCGTAACTATGGTTTTGCCAGTCGGTTCCTAATTCAACCGACCTGTACAGTCCGAGATTGCTCCACGGGCTGTGCTCCTGCATCACATTGCAACTTATCGTACGCGGCTGCTCGGCGACTGCATCGAAGCTGAGCGTATAATACTGACCTTCTGTAATTTGCAGGTGCGCTTGTTTGACCTGCAGATGCCAGTCGGTTTCATCAGTTACGTCTATGATAAATTTAGCGCACGTCTTCGATTGATAGTTCGCAGACTCAAATGACGCCTGACAGTCCTCGTGCTCTTCCAGATACCATTTGTCGTCAGGGTCGACACTCGGGTCGTTGAAGTGGTCGTCGAAGCTCGTTAAGACATTTTCCCCCGGCGGGTCAACGTTACTGTTCCAGTAATCTCTCAAATTATTCGTATCGGTGTATTCATCGCCCAGCCAATCGTTATACATTTGCTGCAGTATATCGGCGTAGTATTCCGGCAGGTTTCGAAGGGTGTCCATCGAGCCCCACATAAAGAAGCTGTCCTCGTTTGTTATCTCCACGAACGCAACAGCCGGGTCGTCAGCGTAACGCACGCCGCGGTATGGATTGTGGTGATTGAGCATTTCTTCTGCGAAGTCCTTCTGGGCCTGTACCAGTGCCGGCGTGAAAATCCCGACAATCTTATCGTAACTGGTATTAGATTCGGGCAGGCCTAAGTAATGGCTGTGCTCGCGGCCGACGTGCAGGTTCAGGTTGATATAGATACCGTTATTAGCTAATTCGTTGATGTAATAATCCAATCGTTCATTGGCATCGGGATATATAGTCTCTCCGGTTGAAGGATGCCAGAGTCCGTTGGGATATTTTGATGTATCCATATGATGACAGCGGACGGAATTGATTCCCGCAGCCGCGAGGCGCTCGGCTGAGACGGCAGCATCGGCATGGCTTGGGAAATTGCCGCTGAAGGAGAAATTCACTCCCAGGATTTTTATTCTCTCGCCATCTTTGTAGAACTTATCTGCAACTGTCGTGATTCTGTTACTGTCGACGCCAACCGGCTCATTTTCTACCGCTATGAGCGAATCGGCATCCTGCTGAGCCGGTATTATGAACGGGGCCCAATCCGCCAGAGAAGAAGCGGCGAAAACAGCCAGAAATGATATTGCCAGTATAATTTTTGTTTTCATTTGCATTTTTATCCTTTTTTCTCTGTTTTTGAAGGCGAAAAAGCCTTTTTTGTCAGGGGGCAGGCTGACTAAGAAGAACTGTCTACCCCCCTCTGAAACAGATTTTATCATACCTGATTCGGCCTGAAATTGCAAGGATTTTCCTGCTTGACAGGCCGCTGCTTTTCATATTGCATCTCCATCGATTTGCAAAATATCATCCACCCTTCAAAAACACCGCTACGTAGCAAAAGGTTTGTTAATAATCTCCAGGACCTTCTCGGCTACGAAGACTTTATTGCGTTTGGCTCCGGTAATCTCTTTTAAGATTCCTGCCTTGACGAGCTTATCGATGTTGTTCTGCGCAGCTGGATATGTGATGCCAAGAGAGTTTTTTACATATCCCGCTGTTATAACAGGCCTTTCGATGAGAATATCAACGAGCCGGATTTGCATAGCAGAACCTTTAGCTGTATGAACTATTTCATGATACTTCTGCTGTAAGTTCATCAACTGGCTTGCCCTAACAAATGCGTCTTTCGACTGCTCAATGATTCCCTGAAGAAAATACTGTATCCATTCGTTCCATTGGCCGTGTGTGCTGACTCGAAGCAGACGCTCATAATACTGCATGCGGTTGCGTTCGAAATATGCACTGAGATATAACAAGGGCTTGTCCAGTACGCCTTTCACATACAAAAGTAATGTTATTAACAATCTTCCAATTCTTCCGTTGCCGTCAAGGAAAGGGTGTATGGCCTCGAACTGATAGTGAATCATCGCAAGCCAGATGAGAACGGGCAGATTGCCGAGCGGAGCATTAACGAATCTCTCGAATGCATCAAGCGTTTTTAACATCTGTTCAGGCGGAGGCGGAACGTAGCTTGCCTGCTCGACAGGTGCGCCTATAGGGCCAATCCAGTTTTGAACTTTTCTAAATTGCCCGGGTGTCTTTTTCTCGCCGCGGACATCTTTAAGAAGAATCTCGTGCAATTGTTTTATCAACCGCAGACACACAGGCAGCTCTGAGAATTTCTGCATCCCATACTCAAGGGCAAGGACGTAGTTATGAACCTCTTTTACATCGGGTGCTTTCGATTCTGCGCTTCGAGGCTGGACCTCGAAAAGATATAGCTGCTCGAAGCTGGCCTGTGTTCCTTCGATTCTGCTGGACATTTCAGCTTCCCGGCGAACGAATGGAGTTATCAGTAAATCGAGATTTGGCAAGTTGAGACCTATGCCGTGCAGTTGGCCAATGGAAAGGTTAGCGTCTGATAGGCAAGCGATTAGTTCCGGCGTCCACTCAAGTTCAGCCGGCAGGTCGCTCGGCACAAAGGCTGGCTGGCCCTGTATCGTTGGAACAAGCTCGCCGGTACGTTTGTCTGTGAAATCGCTGTCTTTCATGCTTATTATACTTTCGTTTAATTATTCAAATCTTATTAAAGATAATAGCTAAAATCTTTAATAAGTCAAGCCGATTATATAGAAAATTATGCCGTTTATACCTTTTATTGTCCATAACTACATGATAATAAATAGCTTACATCTTATTAAACTTTAGTTTAATTGTCAGATTCTTATTAAAGATATTGGGCAAAAAGTTTAATACGCCTGAGACGTACAAGTATGGTCGTTGAATTTTGCCTGTTATCGCTGCTTTTCATCGTTCGCCTCCTGTGC
>CAYSJK010000018.1:0-11458 GCA_964431375.1 uncultured Pirellulales bacterium | reverse complement strand
ATATCCAGGCAGGCCTTGCGGCAGGTCTCAGGGCTGGATGAATCGGTCAAATTGACCAGCTTGGCGGCGGCTAAGGTTGCGTAGCGGGCAACAATAGCTGAGCTTTGCCGATATGCAGCGGCAATCCTGCGGTCGAACTGCTCTGCAAAATTTTCGTCAGTCAGCCAGCGGTAATACTCGCTTCTTTTGACCTTGTATTTATCCAGCACCTGCTGCTCATCAAGCTCGCCGAGAAATATCTCATCGAGAACTGCCAATTGTTTTCTGCTGAGTTTCTTTGTTTTAGCCATCTACAGACTCCTGTCTTAAAAATCCGAAATCCGAATGTCTAAATTCGAAACAATAACGAATTACCAAAATCCAAATGACCAAAACGAAAAGTTTTAAACATTTGAAAATTCGAATTTAGATATTGTTTCGTGCTTTGAATTTTTCATTTAGTCTACTCTGTAATGTTTTCCACGATAAGTGATAGCTTCGATGCCTTCGATTGGTATGCACTTATACTTTCGCTCGCCCATATCGAAGAGGAGAACCAGCTTCTTGCCGCGAGGATTATAGCGGAGCTTCTTTCCCTTCTGGTTCGCCCGAACGCCGGTGCGTGCGCGGATGGTCTTTTCCTGGCCATTCGAGCGCCTGATAAATGTCACTGCAAAGACCCTGCCCTGCGTTGCGATTAGCCAGGCGGCGATATTTCTTCTGCTTAGCCGATGCGGAAAATTCAGATATGCAAAATCGCCGAACAGCTCAACGGCCCTGTTGTCATAGGCCTTGGCTGCCTGCACCTGTGATGAAAAAACGCTCAGATAAAAATACCGTCTGTTATGACGAATTTCAGCACGCCATTTGCCATTATTCATATAGCGGCTGACGCCTTTATACCGCGATGTTCCATTTGTTCGCGGAAGCTGGCTTTGGTTGTTCTGGCTTTTCGTGCAGATGCACAGGTTGCTCTTTCGATTGTCCAGGCCGTTGTGATTGATGTGATGAATCTGCAGGCTCGGCAGCGGGTTCATAATCTGCCTGTGCATATAAATCGTTTGTCTTGAGCCGCCTTTGCGAGTGTCTCTTTTGGCGTAGGCGGTTCTGCACCCCGGCGAAGCATACCATTTGTGCTGTGACAGCTCGGCGTAATCTTCCTCATCGACAACGGCGACTTTGCCCTGCGTTAATTGTATCTTTTTCATTCCGTGTGACATTTTTTGTCTCCTTAACACATAACCGGCCCGGCTTCGCCTATGGCTTCAGGCTTCGGCTCGCCTGCGCCCAGACAAGACGCCGAGGCGAGCATTCATCCTAATAACGCTTTCATTTGTGCCTGCTTGCGTCTCTGGAATTGTTCTTCCGACATCGGCTGAACCTTTTTTTTCTTCAGGCCGAACATTTGCTTGAATTGTTCTAACTGGACTTTGGCGTCTTTTTTGCGCTGGACAAGCAACGCCGGAGCCCCCTTGGGCAGCGGAGGCGAAGGCGTTGCTGTAATATCTTTATTATTCTCTTTTATAGTATTGTTATTAGTAGTAGCGCATTTTTGAGTAAGTCGAATCGCAGATTTGCGCAAGTCGGGTGACACATTTTGCACAGGAAGTTGCGCATTTTTGCAAGGGTTTGCCTCTGACTCGCCTCGCTTTGCGGTCGAAGCGGGCAAGTAAGGTCTTGACTTTCGAACATCCGGGTGTGACTTTGCCCAGATTGTTCGGTAGTAACCTTTAGGAGATTTGACATAGATATACGAACGAATCTTTTTCAGTTTCCTTGAGATGTTTGATTTTGAAGTCATAAACATTTCAGCAAGAGTTTCATTGCTCTGCCAGCAGCCCTTTGAGCCGAAGCTGTAGATGTGTGCAAGCAGCATTTTTTCAGACGGTTTCAGCTTCGGGATGTTGAGTATGTGGTACGGGACCTTCAGATATAATTCCTTCTGAGTCTTTTTATTCTTTTTTCGTTGTTCGGTGTTCATCGTCAATCGTCCTTCGTCACTCTTTGGTCGTTATTGTTGTCGATGTAATCTCGGCAGATACAGGCCAGGGCCGCTGCCCTTTTCGCTGCTCTTGTGGCTGCTTTATCGTTGATTGTCTTATCGTTCTTCAGTGTGTGGTCGAGGGCCGCTTCGATGGTCTGCTGCTGGCTGTCGCTGACGAAAAAGACAAGCGGATTTGCAATACTTGTTCCTTTGCTGAAGCCTCTGCGGAAAAGCGATATTCGCTGAGAGTCAAGCTCGATAAGCTTTTTGATTTGGGCTTTTGTCTGTGGCAGAAGCTTTGCAAGCTCAGCCGGCCTGGCCTTTTCGCTGAGCCGTTTTAGAAGGGCAAGCTTCCTATCGAGCACGTCCTGTCCGCACAAACGATTGAGCGTTGCAAGCAGGATATCAACCTGGCCATCGTCAACATCCCAGACGATGACATCGGCGTGACTTTTGCCGAGCTGCTTCAAGGCCAGCCAGCGATGATACCCGTTTATTATCTCGAAAATGGGGTTTTTATCCGTAGTTTTACGGGCATTTCGCGAATTTATGTGTAAATCTTCACTTTTAACCGTAGTTTTACGGACAATCAGCGGCTCATATCGGCCTGTCTGCTCGATATTGCGGACCAGCTTGGCGAAGGTCGCTTTGCTCATCCGGTTGGGATTATCGGGATGAGGCGTGAGCTGAGCCAGCGGGATTGACTGAATTTTATTTGTCATTTTTCTCATTTCTATATTCTCAACCTGTCCTGAGCGAGGTCGAAGGATTCTAAATTCTTGTTGAGCCATATATAGTAAACAGGCCTGTTGGTGAGCTTTGTCAGTATGTATCTTGCCCTGTCGATACCGGGTGACATAGTTCTGCGTTTGCCGTAGCTGCGGAGAAAGGTCCTGATTTCGGACTCGATAAACTCGGCCTTTTCTTTTGGCAGGCGGTCGATTTTTTGCTGAACGAAATCGGCGTCGATGAGCCGGTCTTTTTCTATGCCGACCAGGTCAAATGCCTCGATGAGCCGGACGCATCTTTCCGGTGTCTTTGCTGTAAAGGCCTGCATACCGGCTTTTTCAAAGAAGGGATTTACAAGTCCCATCACAGCCATCGCCTCGATGACAGGGGCGTTGAGCATCGGCATCGTCTCGCGGACCAGTCGGGTCGCCAGGCCGAGCGAGCGGAACCTCGGCTCGATAATGACCCTGCTGATTGTGCGGATATTTTTATTGATAAGACAAAGGCGGGTGCTTCTGTCCAGGCCCGTGAACAAATTGCCGGTTGCGATGTTGCGAAGCTCAAGCGCCGGGGTCGGCATCGTATAAACGATAACGCCGACTGTTTTTACCGATGCCCGCCGGGCCAAAACGGAATCGCCCCTGAGCGCATATATGGAAACGAACGGACCAAGCTGTGTATCACGGTAGTGATAATGCGCCAGGGCCTTGTAGTCTTCTGTATTGCCCGGAGCAATTTGCAGCCTTTTACAAACTGAACAGCTTTGCATTTTTAGATTTTCCTTTGTTTATAGATAACCTGTGTCTGGCCCGCCAGCTCTGTTACGACAAGGACGTCCGGCGCCAAATCGAGCAGTATGTCATCGTGACTTGCAGCTAAGATAAATGTCACCTTATTACGTTTTGCAAACTTATGTATATTGTGAGATATCACCGCTGCGGTAATACGGTCGAGGTTCGAGCAGAATTCATCGGCGAAGATAAATTTTTTCCCCCCTGCCATCGCCATTGCCAGGCGGAATCGGTATTTCTGTCCATCGCTCAGGTTTGCCGGCTGATTGAGAATGCAAAAGACATCGTTTAGTCCCGCCGTGCTTAAAGTTTTAAGACAGTCGAGAAAATCACCGTCGATAGAATCGATAAGCGTTTTGTCAGCGGGAAGTTTTATTCGGGCAAGGTTGACTTTTTGTGATGCGGGTATGGATTTTTCCAGCTCACTAAGAAGGACGCTTTTTCCCGCTCCGGATGGGCCGGTGATATATACTATGTCACCATCATCGATTTGCAACTGGCAGTTAAAATTATTGAGATTCTTTTTCAGCCGGTCCGCTGTCAGCCCGAACATCCTGAAAACCGAAGCGACCTTTTCGGTTATCTTCCCGTTCCATTGAAAGCTTTTTGTAATTGTGTATGTCGGCATAGGCAATCTTTCTTTATTGAGTATTTGTCATCCTGAGCGACCTGTCCACCGAAGCTTCAGCGAAGGTGGAAGCGAAAGATATGGCCAACGAATATAATTAATGTTACAATGGAAAAAATGCAAAATGACAATCAATACTATGTTTATATTATGACAAACAAATCCGGAACGCTTTACATCGGAATGACTAATGACATCAAGAAAAGAGTTTTCGAGCATAAGAATAATCTTATAGAAGGCTTTACCCCAAAATATAACATGACCAGGTTGGTTTACTTTGAAGCGTTTAGTGACCTTTGTTCTGCCATTACCAGAGAGAAAAGTCTCGATGGATGGCTGCGGAATAAAATAGTCGAACTTATAAAGACAACAAATCCTGACTGGGAAGACCTTAGTCGGGACTGGTATGAATGAGATTCTTCGCTCCACACCCGCCTTTGCGGGTGCAAGCTTGCCCCTGCTTCCGCAGGGGTTCCGCTCAGAATGACAATTTTTATTCCTCTTCTTCATTTTTATTGTCTTTTATAATCTGCCGGATTTTTTTTATGGCCTGGCGGGTTCGATAGAATGTCCAATGTCTTCTTGTAGCGATTTTTTTTATAGACCAGCCGAGCAGAAAATACTCTTTTGCGACAGCCATTTCAGTTGCGGTGAGTTTGTCGCGGTTCTGCAGGCAGATAACATACTTTCCATCTATCATCCGCTTGATTATCTTTTCTATTCTTCGAGCGATACTCGTATCTTTGACGCCTGCCAGGCGGCTCATCTGCCGATAGCTGTTGGAGTTGTCCAGATACATTGTCATCAATAGCCGGTCTTTTCCCGTAAGCAGGCTGACCCTGCTTCGCAGCAGCTCGGTTTTCTCACGATGTTCTGACCTGATTCGCAAGATGCTTTGCGAGAGATTTTCATGGATATTTCCCATTTTACGAACCCTCACACCACTTATCATCCTATTGCTGCCTCCAATTTTTCCTGCCGGAACCCTTTGGATGTTCGCAGGTATAGCTGTTGAAAATAAAGAGAGGCCCGGCTGAATCTGCTGTCCAATTCATCGCTGCGAACCAGCTTCGCCAAAGGCATCTCGTCGGGTCGAATCCCGCCACCAATGACGATTGCCCACCGCAGCCCCGTTGCCAGTTGAGAGAGTCCGACGTAGCACGGCTCTTGCTGCGAGAACCCACCGTAAACTGATGCAAGTCGCGAGAGACTACCTTAGCCCGAAAATAATGCCTTTTTCCGGCGTTTATCACATTGTTTGTTATACATATACTAAACATAATTACAATTTTAACACTATAGCAAACTTTGTCAAGCATTTTGTATGATATTTTATAAATATTTTTAAAAAATAACAAAATAGTGAAATATTGGGTGAAAATATGCGTTTTTTAATGGAAAATGAGTTTGAAATATGTATATTTTTGCCTTTAGTGGTTCAATTATGCATTTAAAGGAATTGTGGAGATGAAAGACAGAGGGACAATAAATGTATTGAGCTTGATTGCCATCGTAGTCGTAATCATAGCAGGATGTAATAGCCAGAGGACCCACTCGTACCGCATAACCAGAGCGAGCTTCTGTATGAGGCATTGAAAAATGCAGGTGTACAGGTCAAGTTTCATACGGTCAAAGACGGAGGGCACAGAGGCTTTGGAAACCGTGAGGTCGATAGAATTGTCGAGGATTTTTTTTGTTGAGCTTCTAAAGCAAAAGGATTCTTAAGTGGCTTGCCTGCAGCGGGCTCATCATAAATGACATACAGTTCAAAATTTCAAAAGCGCATAATTAAATCATTTAAACGGTCCTATAAAACGTATCTTTGAAGCGCACAGACAACAATAAATACAAAAGAAAAATAAAACCTAAACAAAGATGATAAAATAGGAAACATTTCTCTTGACATTAGATTTCAAAACAGGTAAAATACATCAAGCAAATGGGGGTGAAGATAAGACACACAGCTTGAGTAATCCAATACCTTGAAAATCATCTTCACAGAATATTACTAAAAGTCAAATGGGGGATTGGGAAGATGAACAGAAGAGCATTAGCAATCGTACTGGCGAGCGTTACTCTAACGCTACCGTCTCTTACACATGCCTTTGTCACCGGAACGATAGATGTCCGACACGATGGCTATGGTGCAAGTGACAAAGCTCAGCTGTGGGGTGGCGGCCTAAACGGCGAAAACGCAAATGTTGGTGTATATCTACTAAACAAAAGCGATGGTACAGGAGAAGGCGAGCTTTGGGAGAACGGCTTGATAGGAACCCTCTGCCTGGAGCTGTCCGAGTATGCCCCGAGCCATACGAAAACATACGATATTGTCCTGCCGGAAAATGCACAAAAGCCGGGCACATCACCCGGAGTGATTATCGGTTTTGAAAAGGCTGAATATATTTGCGAGGCATGGGGAAGATTCTTTGATACCGCCTGGACCGAAGGCGGGCCTTATACCGAGCAGCAGAACAGCGACACCGAGGCCTTCGCTGCGGTGATATGGGAGATTGTTTACGAGGACTTGCCGACTACGCCGGCGTTGTGGGATGTTACCACTGACGGTACCTATGGATCGGGCGGATTTTATGCCACAGGTCTGGATACCGGCAAAGCAAACGATATGCTGCACGCACTCGACGGGACAGGACCCAAGGCCGATTTGCGAGCATTTGTTTACGATGGAGAGCAAGACTATCTTGCCCCGATTCCGGAGCCGGCAACAGTATGTCTGCTGGCGATCGGCGCAGTAACGCTTCTTCGCAAAAGAGGCGGATAAAGACACATTAAATTGAAATAGCCCAAGGGGGTGTTCTCGCCTTTGCACCCCCACCCCCCCTTTTTGTTCATACTTGGCTACACTTTCTGTTATGTTGCCGTTTTTTTACTACAAATCCGATTCCGTCCGGGATTTACATCAGCTCAGCCGACGACGATGAAAATCGGCTCTGAGCTTTTGGAAAATTCTTTGCACTTATAGCCCGAGAGGTTATACTGTCTTTTTTGGTTATTCTGGTATCAGGGATGAAGATGGCCGGACAGGTTCCCAAGGTAGTAGTTATTGGCGGTACTTACGTAGATATGGCGATAAAGTGTGGCCAGTTTCCATCTGCCGGCCAGAGCGTATCAGGCAGCTCACTTTCCTATACGGCAACGGGTCCCGGGCCGAATCAGGCGGTACAGGCGGCTCTATGCGGATGTGAAGTGTATCTTATCAGCAAGGTCGGCGGCGATGCGTTTGCACAAATGGCCAGAGAAAGTCTGGCCGGATATAATGTCAATACCGATTATGTCTTTGCCGCTGAGGCAAAAAACACCGGCGTCGTTGTAACGCTGGTCGATGCCGAAGGTGAAAACGCCACCTGTGTTTACACCGGCGCAAACAGCGCATTGCAGATGAAAGATATCGACTTTGCCGAGCAGCTTATTTTTGAAGCTGATGTATGTTTGATACACGGGCGATTGCCTGTCGACGCGATTGTAAGAGCGATTCGCAGCGCTAAGGTGCATCGCACGAAAATAATTCTCGACCCCGTTAGGCCGTTGAGCGAGCCGAGCAGGGCAACTCAGGATTTACCCAACGAGTATTTTTCGGTCGATATACTCATTCCAAATCTTTACGAAGCCGCTGACATAACCGACCATTCCGATGCCGGTATTCGCACTGCCAAGCTGATTGGCTCTGACCTGGTTGCTCGCGGTGTCGGCTCTGCCATCATAACGATGGGCAAGCGTGGTTGTATGATTGTTGACAGGGATGGCGCCGACCATATACCAGCCTTTGAGGTGGAGCTCGTTGACCAGGCCGGCAGAGGCGATGCCTTCGCTGGGGCGCTTGCCGCTTATTGTGCTGTAAAGGATGATATAAGAAAGGCGGTTAAATTTGCATCTGCTGCGGGGGCGCTTGCGTGCACAAAATTCGGCTCGATTGAAGCGATGCCCGCAAAGGCGGAAATTATCCAGCTGCTGCAAAAAGAAGAGATGGGGTGACATCTAAGGGACGATTTAATACAAAAGCCGAGGCAAATAGCCTTTTTGACAGATCAAAAGGGTTATTTGGGTTTATAAACCTGCGTTAAGCCTTTTTTCTTGACATTCAGAGACATTTACCTACAATAGATATTAGATTTACACGTCGTTCAACAGGAGGAGCGGCCCTGCTTCGCCGGAGGCGAGCATTTCTTAATTTCCCACACGGATGTTGATATGAGATACTTGTCATCCTGAACGAAGTGAAGGATCTGGCCAACGTTTGTTATATTTACTTCGATAGCCAGATGTTTCGCTCCGCTCAACATGACAAACTGACAGTAGAAGCCGTACGTTTTTTCAGTTTCGAGGAGAAGGTTGATGAGAAGTAAAACAATTCTTGTATTGGCAGTGGTATTGCTGCAGGTCTGTTTTGTACAAAATAGTATCGCAATCGATGTGAGCTTTCAGGGCTTGGGTGATTTGCCCGGCGGGAGGTTTTACTGCATAGCCGAGGCGGTATCGGCAGATGGTTCTGTAGTAATAGGGGCAAGTGAATCAGCGGGAGGTAACGAGGCCTTTCGATGGACAAGCTCCGGTGGATTGCAGGGTTTAGGAGATTTGCCTGGTGGAGGTTTTAACAGCTGGGCTAAAGGTATTTCGGGCGATGGTTCGATGGTTGTTGGCTTTAGCGATTCGGGCTCGGACAGCTATAAACAAGAGGCATTTAAGTGGACGCAATCAGGCGGTATGCAGGGCATTGGTTTTCTGCCGGGTGCAACCAACAGCATAGCTTACGGCATATCGGGTGACGGTTCGGTCATTGTCGGGCGCAGTAATTTTCAGGCGTATCGATATTTAACTGCATCAAGCAGTATACAAAGTATAGGTATGACTTCCAGTTATGTAAATATCTCACCGGATGGAAGTATAGTAGTTGGGGATGTATGGTCGGGCCATGAAGCATTTCGCTGGAGCCAGTCCGACGGCCTTGAAAGATTGGGCTATCTTTCTGTCGATGATGCCTGGAGTCTGGCACATGCAGCTTCATCTGATGGCAGCGTTATTGGCGGAGAAAGTGGAGCCCCGCCTTTGAGCATGGAGGCGTTTAAGTGGACGCGGGCCGGCGGCATGATTGGCCTTGGTGACCTGCCGGGAGGAAAATTTTTCAGTATAGCAAACGCAGTTTCAGGCGATGGTTCTGTTATTGTAGGTGAAAGCGATACCGGATTAGGCGGCGGACTTAATGAAGCGTTTATCTGGGATGGCCTAAACGGCATGCGAAATCTCAAATTGGTACTGGAAAATGACTTCGGCTTAGACTTGACGGGCTGGACGCTGTATAGCGCAATGGGAATATCCGCCGATGGATTAACGATTGTGGGTCATGGAAGAAATCCGTACGGTTACCAGGAAGGCTGGATTGCTACAATTCCTGAGCCAACAACACTTTTGCTGCTTGGTTTGGGCGGAATATTGCTTAGAAAAAGACAGCGCTAATTCTCAATTTTCTGTTATAAGTCCTTATGCCACAAGGGAATGTAAATATTATTGCTATAAGTATCTGTTATACATAGACTTGCGAGAAATCGTCAATCAAACACGCAGATAGTTGCGCGCAAAAATCGGAAAAATTAAAATTTTTTTTATTCCTTTTCCCACAAGCACTTACGTAAAAACCCACATCAAAAAATTCTCCAATTTTCGACTCATTTGTGCAGATCCGTCTAATAGTAGAGAGCTTTGATATGGCTACTCGATGACGAAGACCTAAAAACTCAAGATTGGAGATTAGGTATGGGATTTGAGATTGATATTTTTAACACGGCCGAGAATGAGCTTAATGTGGATTATATTGACTGGCTTGTTGATGAGCACTCGGCAGATATACAGAAGCATTTTACGAAGCTGTGGGATTATTATTCCAATCCGACATTTGGGCTAAGTGACATCAGCAGCGCCTACGATAAAAGGGCCTGCGAATCCAGCCGTTGTTATATGCAGGCGCAGGAGTACGGTCTGCCTGCGAGAATAATGGGACTTGTGCACTGCAGCAACAGCGGCGTCTTCGGAGGCAGGGCCCTTAAAGATGTGCAGCGAAAAGAAGTGGTAATCGAAAACGATATCGCATGGCGTATAAATGCAGCAGGGGATTTTTTGTTTGGCAAACCAATTAGTTTTGTTTCCAAATCGCCGGACAGCCAAAAACGTGCAGAAATTGAATCTATTTTGAAGGCAGTGTTTGCGGCTAACGGCGATATCGGTGCCTCGCCAGCACGCGTGTGGTTAGCTTACCTGGCCGTAGATTAGTGCGAGAGAGTTGTCGTTAATGTATTTTTTGGTTTGATAAAAATTGTGGGGGTGGGTAGTATGAGGCTGGCAATACAATGGGACGAAAGAGGTTAGCTCTCATAGAAGATACAAATATGCTCGTCATGATCTTCCTACTTCACGTTTCATACCTAGCAGACTCTCCTTCTTTGCCTCTTTTTCGAACATCTTGGACTATCTCGTCAAGAGAAGGAATACGCCTTCGTTTTGCTAAATCTGGTATTGGATCGTGTGTGCTTGCCTCGAATGGAAGTCGTTCAATATCAATAACAATCTTCGGATAGTTTCGCTCTATTACTTCTGATAAACGAAACAGTGAAGACCCTACACCAATCATCTTAGCTGATTGAGTGGAATGAAAGGGGGACAATGGCGTTAGCCCGTGAGCCAATAGTTCGGAACTTAGAATTAAATGACTTCGATGTGTGAACTCGAGAATGTTCCCCATTAATTCCTCAGTAAAGCCACTGGATTCCGCGAGCCTTATAGCTTCGTCCAGTTCATCATGGCGACGCTTAGATGCAGGTGGATGTATAGCGTCTCCATTAAGCGGTTCGTCTTCGGAATTTATTCGTTCAAGAGCTTCCAAAAATGAAAACACAAGAATTCCACTGATTGGATTCCATCTATTCCAATTCTTAGACATTTGAGTTGTCGCAAACCTATCTGCCTCAAGCTCTTGCTGCAGAAGCTTCGTAATAGGGCCATTGGTATGTTCGAGTAAGACATGCGCAAATTCGTGGAGAAATATAAACATCATGGAATCATTCAATTGCCCATCCCTAAGCTTGAGCATTCCTTTATAGGTCTCTTCATCTGTCTTAAGGCCTCTTCCCTAAAAATCCAGCATCTCTACGCCCCAACGTAATGCCTCACCATGATCCTTGCTTAGCAAAACCGCCGCCGCACATGCGCGGGATTGATTAGCATAGTACAAGGCAGGATTCAACAATGGTGTCCTTATCACTGACATCAAAGTGTCTACCGTGGATACTAGTGCTCTGTCTCTAATCAATTGATGGGTATAGTTTTTTCAGCTTTATCCTG
>CAYSJK010000017.1:16163-19654 GCA_964431375.1 uncultured Pirellulales bacterium | reverse complement strand
ATGGCAGGTGATGCAAAAAGCACCGGCCGGTGAGATTTATAATATCGGCGGCTGTAATGAAAAAGCCAATCTTGAGGTAATTAACTTGATACTAAGCCGGCTGGATAAGCCCGAATCTCTGATTAAGCACGTTACTGACAGGCCCGGCCACGACAGGAGATATGCTATCGATGCAGGCAAAATAATGACCGAGCTTGGCTGGCAGCCGTCGGTCAGATTCGAAGAAGGCATTAATAAGACTATAGACTGGTATCTTAAAAACCAGAACTGGCTGAATAACATCGTATCGGGTGACTACCAGAAATATTATGAGTCAATGTACAAAAACCGCTGAGACTCTATCTCGAAACTCCTTGTACATAATTCCCGTGGTCGGCGACGGTTTGTTGCAGTTCAGTCGTGGTAAAAAAACAATCCTACTCTATCTCGAATAGCTCATCGTCGTATTTGTTTTTGTTTTCAGCCCACCATTTTTTCGCTTCTTCATAATTTTCAAATTCCTTGTCAACCAGGAAATTTAAGGTTTCATTTATCTCCTCACGAAAACTGGAATTTGTGTCTTTCAGGCCTTCGATGAGAATGTCTACAGCAGGATGGTCACCTCTATCCTCTAGCATCGAGGCAACAGGATATTTTACATCATCGTATTTGGAGGCGATACCCTGTTGCATGACACCAAGCTTTATAGGGTCTTCGTGTTCTTCGGTTATTTCAAGGGCGGAAGACCTTATATCTTTGGATGAATCATTCAATGCTTTACCAAGCAACCCGATAACTTCCGGGTCATCAATATTTGCAAGAGGCCCCAGCGCTGTTTTGCGAGTCTGTTCATCTTTGGAATTTAGAGCTTTCTCTATTACGGGAAGAATCTCGGGAGACTCGTATTCCTCCATCAACTCTATTGCGGCACGTCCTACTTCCAGGTTAGGGTCGTCTAAAGCTTTCCGGACCATATCAATCACAGACGGGTCTTCCAACGAGGCTAAATCATTTAATGATTCTATGAGCGCTACTTTATCTTCAACACTCGTTGCAGAGTTAAGTTTTGCCACAAAGTCTTTGACCTTTAGTTCATCCTTTCCCTTATGTGTATAATAACTTATGTCTTGCTCTTTACCGTTAGTTGCTTTAGCTATGGCTATTTTCAATGCGTCATTTTCCTGCTTTAGTCTTTTCACTTCCTCTTTTAAAATGAGCATTTCTGCCACAACTTTTTTCGGCTCATAATTTTCCTGTTTCAATCCTCCTTCGATGTCAGAATTTTGAGATATAGCTTTTTTTGATTCAAGTGTTTTAATTTCTGAAGATGATGGTTCCTCGCCTTTCTTTGGCTCGTCGCTTTTTGATGAGCAGCTTGAGCATACAAAACACAAAGACAGAACCATCCAATAAAGAAAGAAGTTGTAGGTTGAGAATTTGTCTGTTAATTTCATATTCCATTCCTTTCAAACAATTTCCACTACCTCATTTCAGCCCTTGATGAGGTTTCCAAAACTTCGGTTTAGTCGCAAATATTGAAAAAAACCGGCCTTTTTAGCCTTGGCCAGCTATACTTATATGGCGGCTATTTGTTAGGGTAGATTATACACACAACCGGAAAATATTGCAAAAAAAAGAAAAATTATTTTTTTTAATTGACAGCGTTCATTTATACGTATAAGTTCGTATGAGAATGTTTTTTGCAGTTTTTTTGTGAGAATGCAAAAGCGGGACAAAAAGGATTATGTCTGGAGAAAATGGGGCTTTGTAAGGGATTTTAGTATTCATATTTTAACTGGCAATCAGGGTACTCGGTGTTTTCAGGATAAAAGGATGATAAGAGGTCCTTGAATTTGTGGAGGAAGTACTGTTTGAGTGGTTTTTGCAGCCTGTCAAAGGTCAAAGTTATTAGCCGCTCTTGAGCTTATAAGGAGCTGGAGATTAGCTCAGGCTGAAATAATAATTGAATGAGAATAAAATGAAAGGAGAGACGAAATGAAAAAGTTAGTAATGTTATTAGCTGTGCTTGCCCTTTGTATTCCGGCCTATGGTGAAATACTGGTTTACAAAACGAAGGCGAAGATCCTGGCGTACGAGTATGATGACCCGGAGAAGTTGAAAGAGACATATACGGGCTATATGGTGCTGGATGTCAATTTAGATGATACCGGCGGGCTGCTTGAGATAGAAGATAAAGTAGATATTTGGTATTGGAAAGGGAGTAAGTACTACCTTGTAGACTATACTTTTGAGCTGGATCTTTGGCTTCTGGACCTGGGCAGTCCATGGGTGGTACTTTCTGATTTTTGGAGCTATCTCTATATCCCAATTCCGCCGGATGAGGGTTACTTTGGCCAGATTTGGGCGGTAACCAGCGGAAAAGGCAGGGAGACAAATATCGGCAATGGGGAAAAGCGACGTATTGCGAAATCGACAAAAGGCCATTGTCTTTGCGAGCAAGACGGGGAAAGCTTTTTGGGCTCCGGTACAGTATCATCGAGACTTAGCACAAAATTTACGAGGATAGGCAACAGGGCAAATGAGTGTGATGGTGATTTCGAAGATACTGTAGATGCAATCACTGAATATCTGGAAGGCAAGGGCTACGAAGACTACTATGGTGGTATGCCATAACGGACTTTTCACACGGGTTTTATAGGCGATTTCACCTCTATTGTTAGTTGGGTGGAATCGCCTTTTTTACAACCCTGTTGATAATCCGATAACATTAAGTTGACAACGCATATCTGATATTAAAGTCATGTCCAATTATAACCGATTCTGTATGTAAGGAGGATAAAACGGCTAAATAAAGACAGCATTTTTTTGGCCGGTTTTTTCCTATTGCGAATAAATTAATGAAAAAGCGGACTTTCAGGTCTAACGGAGAACAGAAATTACTGGCTTGTCTTGAGCTTATAAGGAGCTGGAGATTAGCTCAGGCTGAAATAATAATTGAATGAGAATAAAATGAAAGGAGAGACGAAATGAAAAAGTTAGTAATGTTGTTAGCTGTGCTTGCCCTTTGTATGCCGGCTTATGGAGAAATACTGGTTTACAAGGTTTCTGGCAGAGCTAAAGGGATTGACATCGATGACCAGGTAATGGGTACTGCAAAATTCCGGGGCTATCATGTAGTTGATGTCAATTTTAATGGTGAACCCAACATCGAAGATGATGTGCTGATAGTGTACGGCAGGGATGAAAATGGTGATAAGATAGGGGGAGGCTATGGAGAGGCCATTGCTGATTTTATGCAGGTGGATATAGCTTCGTTCGCCTGGGCTGTTTGGCTGAATTTAGATGATCAAGTCATCGGTACAGTAACCGGCAAGGCCAGGGAGAGAAATATTGGTGCCGACGACGATGAAATCGTTGCCCTGAGAATGAAAGGCCATCTTCTTGTTGATGGTGTCGTCCCGCCCACTTTTCATGATTCTGTTGGTTCGGGCAAAATATCGGCAAGGCTAAAAAGAAAGTGGACGAGGGATTATAATGAAGAAGGAGCCAAT
>CAYSJK010000017.1:0-16063 GCA_964431375.1 uncultured Pirellulales bacterium | reverse complement strand
ATCGGCAAGGCTAAAAAGAAAGTGGACGAGGGATTATAATGAAGAAGGAGCCAATGTAAACGACGTTGTGGACGAGATAATAGATTATTTGATTGATAAAGGCTATGCATTCACGCTTTGATGAAATTACTGTTATAAAGTCGTAGAATCTTAATAGTGTACCATAGGCAATTCCACCTCTATTGTTAGTGAGGTGGAATCGCCTTTTTTACAATCCTTTTGGCAATCCGATATTCATGCAAACCAGACATCGACAATGGTATTTGTATTCATACCTAAAGCGTAAGTTACAGCGTAAAATCGGCTTGACAACACACAGCAGCTATTAAAATCACATTCAATTATAGTTGATTCTGTTTAGAAGGAGGGAAAAACGGTAAAAGATAAGAAGCACATCAAAAGTGGAATTGAATAATTATCGTTTTTTTCTTGACCTCCAGCCGAAAATAGATATACTTATTTTTTTCAGGATACTCAACATGGTTTTAATGAAAAGACGGCTTGCAAAGAAATGCACATTATAAACGGAAAATATATTAGAATTCTGTCCTTCCCTGATTCAAAGCAACCTCTTATAAATAATCTTGTCGGGAGAGACTGCGTTTCAAAAACGATGCTTCGTTTTGATACGAAACTGAGTAATACGGTCAGGGGGAGACGCTCGAAAGACCGTATCCCCATTAGCTATAAAACTTTTGAGAAAGAAGCTAACAAATGTGGTTTAATTTTAGATAGTTGGATTCTCTCCCGTCATCTCATCTCCAGACAATGGTATGCCGTACTAAGGCGAGATACGGATGTCCACAGTAGGACTAGAAATTAAGCGATACCATTACTTGACCATAGCAGTTTTTCTTTTGGGCAATAATATGATTCAAAGAAATGACAATTTGCCGATAAACACAGTTACGTTAGGACAAGCCAGAACAATAGAGCAGGCGGAAGATTACGAAAAGAAATTTACACATGGGCCTAAAAATAAAAGACTTAACAGATTAGAAAAAGATTTCGCTCGACGTGTTTTTGAGCTGGTGGGTAGTGATTCGCACATAGTCGATGTTCCATGCGGTAGCGGCAGATTTTTTGAGATTTTTTCAAAAGCCAGACAGCTGACGATGGTCGATTACTCGGTAAATATGCTTAAAGTATGTAAAGAGAGGTTTGGAGCTCTGGGTAATGTCCGACTAATCGAAGCTGATATTTCATCTTTACCTTTGCCTGACAATTCAGCAGATTTATGTTTCTGTATGCGGTTATTCCACCATATGGAAAGCAACCCGGTGAGACTGGATGCTTTGAAAGAGCTTGCTCGCGTTTCAAAAAAATATGTTGCCTTGAGTTTTTACAATAAAAACTGTTGGCGGTTTTATCGAAAAAAAATACTGGGAAAGCAGCACCGTAACAATCATATTGCCTTTGGTCGTCTTCTTGAACTTGCAAAGCAGACAGGACTTGAGCTTGTTGAGAGATTTCCGAGGATTAATTTAAGTAGGCCATATTGCCGCGTAATTTTCAAAAAAACATAAAATCCATGGTACGAACATGTTTTCTTCAAGCAGGCGAACAATACTAAAGAAGGCTTTGAGGTTCAAGTATAACGATTCGCTAAAGAGCAGGTGGTGGCTAATAGATAACAATTTAATCCCCATAGCTCAATCAATCGCATCTGCTGTCGATAAATTTAATGGTTCTTTTTTGCCTGATAATATTGAAATTATCAAAAATGAAGACAGACGATTCATTCTTTGTATCGATTCCTCTCAATCCGTTGAGAAGTCTTTTATTGCGAAGGTTTTTCCATTATGTTGCCTCAGGCATAGGTTGAAATATCATAGAATGAAATATAAGAGGTTCGCATTTGGAGAAGCTGTTAACCTGCTTATTGCTGCTGAGAGAGGCCTGAATGTGCCAATGGTGTATGGTTACGGGCGCATATATGGCAGCTCCTTTTTGATAAAGACGGATGTATTGCTTCTTGAGGACTTGGCTGACCAGACAGCGGTTGATAAGCTGCTGGAATTGAACAGTAACGACCAGAAGAAATGCGCTAAGATACTTGAGCGAACCATTCCTATCATCATTGGCCTTTACAAAGCAGGGTGTAATAACATAGGTTTTAACACGGGTGCCATTATGCTTGGCGACGGAAATTCGGCAAAAAATGATTTTATTTTGGATTTTGAGTATGCAGAGTTTCACGATAAGCCCAGTCTCGAAGTTCTGATGTTTGAAGCTGCAAATTTTGCGAAGTATTGCAGGCGTTGGCTTACTGAGCAGACAATCAATGAGTGGAGAGCTAAACTTCTCGACGCAATTGAACTTGGAGATGATGTAAAAAGGGGAAATTTAATCGAACGCTTTAATTATTATTTCAATAGCCGCTTATCCCGCAAAGAGCGACTAAAAATCTATTGAGAGAAGATACTTGTTGGAACAATAAGAACATAAGTTGGTTGACCATATTTGCTTTGTGGGCTGATATATTGATAATGGTGGTATCAGAGCACATATTTTGATATAATTAAAAGCATTCCAGACTGTACTCGCAAATGGTTATTTGAGCATATGGAAATTTTCCGGCCTGATAGGAAAATGTCACTTTTCTATGCTTGTTATTTAGCTGATTAAGACGGATTTTATGAAAATACCGAATTGTGATAAGGTTGGATTATCAGTTTTTAATAAATCGAAAATATTGCAAGATGTTTTGAAGTTTAGATATCGCCACGGAACAGCGACCTTTTGGCTCAGAAACAAAGATATGACTGCCGTAGCAGAATCGATCCTATATGCTATGGATAGAAATAATGAATCATCTTTGCCACAGGGTATGGAAGTTATCAGACAGACTCATAGCCGAATAATTCTTCGTATAAACTCCCCGAATTTTGCCGGCCAATCGATTATTGCAAAAGTATTCCTAATACCTTGCCTCAGGCACAGACTAAAATATCATATAAAAAAATACGATAGATTTGCCTTCGCTGAGGCAGCCAATTTGATTATTGCAGCCGAGCGAGGTTTAAGTGTGCCGAAGGTATATGGTTATGGGTGTATATATGATTCCTTCGGGTTGATAAAAAGAAGTATCGTTTTTTTGGAAGACTTGGCTAATCGAATCCATATTGGTAAATTGCTGGAATTGAACAGGCAGGACCAGAACAAGTGTGCCGATATACTTAGCCGGGTTATTCCTGTTTTTGTTGAGCTTTACAAGGTAAACTGTAGTCATATAGATGTTAATTCGAGGTCTATTCTGCTTAACGGTGAAGACTTAAAACAAAAGGTTTTTCTTTTGGATTTTGAGTACGCCGGATTTTATGATAGGCAAAGTCTTGAAATTTTTATGTTCGAAGCAGCTTATTTTGCTAAGTGTTGTACCGATTGGCTGACAAAGGAAACAATCGATGAATGGGTTGCTAAATTGCTGGATGCTGTCGAAATTCGAGATGCTCTCGGCAGGGACAAAGCAATGGAACGTTTTAATTATTACTATTTTGGCAAGCGCCTATCTCGCAGGGAACGAATCAAAATACATTAGAGTATCAAATGAACTCGAATCATTTTATGGGTAGTCTTGCCGTTAGTAGCTTTGCTTGTATGTGTCGTTGGAACTTAGTTTTGAAAAGTTGTAATATTTGGTTTTTATCTCGAAGCTTCAAAAGGGACAATTAATAGGACAGCCATTTTGAATATATGTCTTTTTACACCTTCTTTTTTGCCTGATATTGGAGGGATGGAGATTGTTCTGGATGAGTTGGCCAGGCAGTTTCAATACCGAGGTCATAAACCTGTAGTAGTAACCCAGCGTTACCGGTATAATGTCGAAGTACCCAATTATACACTCACATCTCGTGTATCCCAATGGCTACGTTGCAACCAAACTAACAAAAAAATTTGTTACATTTAAATTCTACCTCAACATTTCCTATTTTGAAGTTCATCTTTATGACCTGACTCCGATTTATCCTGTCTCTATACGGTAATTACATTAGCTTTACAGCCGCCAAACCACCAGGATAATTCTGTAAAAGTGCTTAATTTATCACCGATTATTACATTGTTTTTTGACGACAGGAGAAAATCCACCGTTATATCCTGCATGCCCTTTCTGCTGTTCCTGTCGCCAAACTTTGTTCTCTTAGGATAAACTACCACTCTATCTCCATATCTCTTTCTCATTAAGCGTACCGGATTTGGATTATCACTTGTGACAAAAAGCTTTCTTGGGTCCAATTTATCAATCGCCGTAAAGTATTTACTAATATCATAACTTTCAAATTTAGGCGTTCCTTTGGCCTCATGCCAGGTTCTGATTTGAACAGAAATACAATCTTCTGAGTTCTCAAGACTGTCAACCTGCGATTGTACATAATCATTGAAAACAAACGAACTTATAACGTTCAAAATTTCTTCTTTATCCTTTGTCGGCGTAGCATCATACATCCTATCATAATACTCGCTTTCATCCTCCGGTATATATAAATCGCCATTTCTTATCAAACAAAAACGCCAGTTGTTATAAATTCGGGCGTCTTGAGGTACGCGTTTGATTTCGATATCGTTCTTGAACAAATCAGAGAAATAACAACGTACCTTATGATTTTTTACCCAATAGACCTTTGCATTCCGGTCCAATCTCAGTGCAGATATCAATGATTTTAATCTGTTGCATAAGCCACTTTTATCTGTTGAAATCCACATTTTAGGCCTGCTTTCTACCTAATTCCTCAGCAATTCTTACCCAAGAAGGCTTTCTCTGTTTCTTTTCAACCAAACCCTCTATCTCACGATTTTTTTTGCTTCAAAGACTTAAACAACCTCTTAAGCCGCTTCTCTTTCTTTCGACCGGTAAGCTCATTAAATAGCTCGTATATATCTTCACCCTGTTTCTTTGCCTCGAGCAGCTTCTCATATATATCTTTTTGATGCCTTTTACCTTTGAAATGATATATCTTGCCATTCTTTAGAAGAACGTCGTTATATTCCTGTGCGTTGAAAACCTTAACCTTAATACCGTTACAGTCATAAATCTTATCATAGTGTTGCCAATCAATTGTTTCGCTAAGTATCTCTGATAGTTCTTTTTGGTCAGTGGTGTTTTCTTTAAGACATCCTTCCATCCACACATCCACAAGTCTGCCAGGATAGCTGTTGAAGAATAAAACGCCGGCATTAATTATACCGTACCAGGGGTTTTTAACATCTATCCGTTCTTTTCTCCTGAGTGTAACCCCTAAGTCAAACCCAGTCTCCTCAACCTTCGCATTAAACAGACAATCCGCATCCACCATTATCATTGGTTCTGTATAATGTTCAAAATAATGTCTGACACAAAATGGTTTGTGAGTAGTTTTTATCATGTGGATGGTTTTATGACCAAATCCTTTACTGAACTTGGCGTAACCGGTAAAATCCACCTCGACTTCGATAGGAATTATTGTAGCATCGATGGCATTTTTTTCCTGCTCAGTCAGCCCAACGTCATAGACAATAAGCTTTTTGCCGTAATATTTTTTTATGCTTTCTGCTAGACCTTTCAGGCAATGGAAAAAATTACTATCTGTACTGGTTACCACATTCACTTCAGTTTAATCCTGTAATTATTTAAAAGCTCGACTATTTTGCTGTCATGACTATAAACTACTCAGGGCCTCGTAGGCAAGTTTTTTCTTCAGCCGTCGAAAGCTGAGGGTATGCCTCTAACGGTGCTTGAGGCAATGGCTTATGGCAAAGCTGTAGTAGGCACAAAAATCGGCGGGATTAGCGAGCTTGTCACAGACCAAAAGAATGGACTATTGGTCGAACCGGGTGACAGTGTGGCCTTGTCGAAGGCAATATTGACCCTGTTAACAACTGATAAGATTCTTCAAATGCAGCAGCAAGCAAAGGCCTTTGCTTGCGAGATGACATGGCCTATAATTGCTGACAGATATCTTGAGTTGTTTAAGCGATTATCAAAGTAGTTTATTGTCCCGAATAAATGAATATATGTCTTCCGCAGTCGCTTTTATGGGTATAGCGATTGTATAACAGCTTGCCTTTTTAAAGGCACGGGAGTAAATATTGATAATACGCCTGTGCAATTCTGCGATATCCGGTATTAAATCGATGGGCTGGCTGCTGTGCACTACTATGGAGGTGTTTGCTAAATTATTTATTTCATTGAGTATTGTGTTGGCCATCAGCGCGGCTACTTCCTGGGGCATGGTTTGTTTAAGTTTAAATGTATCGCACTGTATATGTTTATGCATGTGAATAACTGTGGATATTGTGCCGCGGGTGCTTATATTTTCTTTTCCGAATACTTTATCAGCCCCAATCCAGCGGACAAGCTTATCGGGTTTTTTCACCTGCCCCATAAACCGCCAAAGAAACTTATCGAATGTGTTGAACTGCGAACTCATTTTTTTGACTAATTCTCCACTTTGTACTTCGTGGTACTTGTAAATGTGCATCGGTAGTGGGTGAATATGGATGGTGCCATCATCGGCGATAATACATGAGTCATCTGATAGGAACTTCCAGCCGTCATCGATATATCGGCTCATGACGCCGGTTTTACCTACGCCGCCCCATGCAGGAAATAAGACCGCTTGACCTGCTTTTTCCACCGCACTGCAGTGGGCGAATGATGATTGGTTTTTCAGCAGCAGTAGTTCAGCCAAAGGCATATATACATAAAACACGAATCTTTTTAAATGGTGCAAATAGGCTCTGCCGCCGTGGGTATGGAAATATCTCCAGGATTTATTAATTACCTTTTGAGTTTTCCTGAGGATGTCTGTTTTTCTTGTTGTAATCAAGGCTCTTACGGGCTTTTCACGCACGTGTAACTCATAGCAGAATAATTTTTCGGTTACACGGAATCTGTCATCGGCAATACTGTAGTTGTCCAGTGCGATATGTGTCAGGCCAGACCAGCTTGGTAATTCATCGACAAATTCGAAAATCAGGTCGGTGTTCGGGTCTTCAGTATGAATAGATTGCAGAAGTTTTTTTAGATTTTCAGCGACAGCGGACTCGCCGATTATTGCAATATTTGTATTGCCAAGTGCAAAATTCATCTGTTCTCTCATTAGTATTTGGTCGTTCTTTTACAACAAGATTGAATAATAGTGTAGCATTACCTAAGGCATGTTTGAAGCGTTTTTTGTTAAAACAGCCCATCTTTCTCAAGACGGGCAATGTCACTACGCCTTCTGATTCTAAATAGCCACCCCGACCTGTGTACTTTCATCCCGTCAAGGTCTGTTATCACCGGTCCGTTATCAGCAATTAAAATATTTGAATGTTTCAGGTCTCCATGAGTGATTTTATATTTGGCCATTTTATCAAGTATTCCTGTAACCTGCTGGGTCACGCTTGAACGCTTTTCTTTGTCTGTTTTGTCATCTCTCAAAAAATCATGGAGCTTTTGCCCCTCGACGTATTCGTTTACCAGATATGATTGCCACACGAGCTTTTGCTTGTACTGCTCGATGTAAGCCAATGGTTTCGGCGTTTGTATTTGCAGCAGCCTCAGCCGATGAGAGTGTAACCAACTCTGCCGGGCACGGGACCGCTTTATTGTATGACGCAGCGAATGAATAAATCCCTTATGATTATATCGTTTGACCGCTACATCATTGCCGTTCCACATCAATCGGGACACATAGCAGGTATTACCGTTCTTCAGAATCCGGCCTTCGTTCATTAGTGCATCGACTTTATTTATAAAATCGAGTGGTTCAGACCCTGCACAAAAATCTCTATCGAACACGGCAACGTATCCATTGTTTTCAATCTTTAGGTATCTCTTACTTGTTCGCAGGCACTTTTTTAATCCTATCTTGATATCTCTTTTTCGATGCATTGTTATTTGTTTTTGAATTAACTCCTCGTCCGCCTTTCCAAAGTGCCAGCCGCGTGCATCAAAATACTCCTGACAAAGCTTCTCAATAGCTCCTGCAGGGCCTGTTCGCAAATGGCGCGCAAGCACTGCTAACCGGGAAATGCTGGTTTTCTTACCAACTTCGCTCCGCAAAAATCGCATCTGGCCGGGGTCAAGTAAAAAGACCTTGTCATTGGCAAGCAGAAAATTTCCCAAATGCATGTCTTTTTGCAGGACGCCCTTGTTGTGTTGTTTCGCCAATTCCTTACAAACCGGAATCAGCAAGTCCAGCTTCCTGGCTGGTTCAGCCGTTTTGAAAAACGCTTCTGATACCGTTGTTGAATCAGATATTTTTTCCACTACCATAGCAAATTGGCCGTCTTTTGTTTTCCCGTAAAACAATGGCTTAGGCGAGCTTAATTGAAGATCTGTCAGCTTGCTCAATCCCTGCCACTCTCTTTTAAGATGACGCCTTGAACTGATTTTATCTGAAAATACTTTTACAATTACGTTTTTATCGTTCCACTGGGCATCATAAACTTCGCGTCTGCCGGGGATGGCTCGCAAAAGGGCTGTACATAATAAGGATTCTTCCTTGTTCTTTGAAGAAGAGCGTTTAATTAAAAGTTGGAATGGAAATTTAGACATTCGGTTTCAATTTAGCATAAGGGCCACAGCGAAATTATGATATTTCAACGTCCAAGAATAATTATGCCTAATTGATTGGCAAGTTTTATTGTCTCGGGTTTATCGATAATTATTGTTTTGCCTGCTTCCACAACGAGGCACTTGCCCCCGTATTTTGCCAAATTTCTGATAGTGTCGGTTCCTACGCACGGCACATCAAATCGCATATCCTGGTTTGGCCTGGAAGCCTTGATTAGTGTCCAGCCACCTGATTTACAGAACTGGCCCGCCCGTTCAATCATCTCCGCGGTACCTTCTATTGCCTCGACAGCGATAACCTCTTTCTCCTTCACCGCGATTGCCTGGCCTATATCAAGCTCGGTGAGCTTTTTAACTATATGCCAGCCAAATTCAATATCACTTTCAATCGATGAGCCCGGCTGGCGTTCTGTCATTACGCCTGCCCCTGCTAAATGCTCCTTGCAATACATTATTGAATCCTCCAGCTCAATCCCGCCGCTGGCAAGCTCGTCGGCTACAGCGCACAGAAATGAATCACTAAGCTTGGGTTTGCCGTGCAGACGCCAGTAATATATCCTGAACGCACGCCAGTCAGGCCAATACCGCAGAATTCGCCAGGGTGTAAAAAGCCGCTCCTTGGCGACTCGCCCGACCATAATTGTGCGTCTTACGCTATGCTTTCTTAGCTTACGTATCCATGCGCCGGGCCGGGCAAGCGCGACCCTGTAGAAAACGTCAACTTCGTCAGCCAGACTTGGCTCTGCGTTATCACCCGGACTGACACAAATTACTCGTAATCCGGCACGTTTGGCACCAGCCGCCACAAGGAAGGGCAGTCTGCCCTGTCCTGCAATCAAACCAAGCTTATCTTTACGATTGGACTGACTATTTACGACTTGCGATTGACGTTCGAAAAATGGAAAACGAATATTCATAGCTATTGCCCATCCGGCTTTTCCGGTTCAGACTCGGCGGATGTGGCAATTTGTTCAATCAGATTCTCTAACCTGCGAATATTTTGCCGCATCTCAGGCAGGTATTGTATCATGCCGTACGCTCGTTTGCCCTGGCCTGCCTCGATAGCAGGTGCGCCCAACACCACTTTGCCGTCTGGGATATTGTTGATAACTCCGGCCTGGGCTGCAATTATAACGTTATTTCCGATATTGATATGACCCACAATACCGACTTGCCCACCAACTATACAATGATGTCCAAGGTTGCTTGAGCCGGCAATTCCTACCTGGGCTACAAGCAAACAATGCGGACCGATTTTGCTACCGTGGCCTATCGTAACCAAGTCGCCTATTTTTGTTCCCTGGCCTATGACAGTATCGCCGAGTGTGCCTCGCTCGATTCCGCAGCAGGTACCGATTTCCACGTCGTCTTCTATAATTACAATACCAATCTGCGGTATCTTATGATGTATGCCCTTATGGCTGGCATAACCAAAACCGTCTTCACCAACCGCCGTATTTGCATTTATTATCACGCGATTGCCTATTTTACACCCATCGTAAATTGTAACATTGGGATATATTATGCTGTCATTACCGATTTGCACACCTGGCCCGATGTACACGCTGGGGTAAATTATACAGCCGTCTCCAATCCTTGCCCCATCGGCTATCGTCGCAAAATCATGAATATGGCAGTCTGCACCAATTTTCGCAGTATCTGCAATCGAAGACCGCGGGCTGATGCCTACCTTTTTGTGTTTGCGATGGCCGTGCAGAAGCACCATAATCTGCATAAAGGCATAGTAAGGGTCCTCAGCTATCAAAAGTGGAACCGATGTATTGGCTGTTTCTCTGCCTACGATTACCGCACTTGCCTTGGTTGTCCGCAACTGCTTCTCATATCTGCGGTTTGTCAAAAAGCTGATATCGCCTTCGCCAGCTCGGCCGAGTGTCGAAGCAGACTTGATTAATATGTCAGTATCTCCGACAACCCGTCCACCTACATATTCAGCCAATTCACCTAAAGTTCGCTCTTGCATTTAGAAAACCTCATTTCATAGTCCGCTCTGCAATATTTGCAGGCCGGATACAATTAACATCTAACATCTTTCACTGTCAAAAACTCAAATTAATATATATCGAGAAAGCAATTATAGCAGATGAAGCCGTGTTTAGTCAACCCCGTTAGAAATCTACTTTTTTCTAATATATCTTTACCCCCTTTGGAATTTCTAACGGGGTCAACCACTCAAATCACTGTAAAAAAAGCTTTTTATGGCATTGAAAGGTTGGTAATAAGAGACTGGATAAAAAAAGATTATGTTATGGTTGTTAAAGTCCTTAAAATCTTCTGCTGCAATTTAGGCGCGGGCTTTTTGGTGAAAGATTTTGTCTTTTTCGCAAATACCGTTACAGCCGGCCCAATAGGGCTATACACAGCCGGCTCAGTCGGGCCAAAAACAGCGGTTGCCTTAATCCCTAACGCGGCAGCCAGGTGGGTAATTCCGCTGTCATTGCCTAAAAAGATATCCGCACAGCTCAAAACTCCCAATACCTGCGTCAAAGACAAATCCGAAAGACACTTTGCAACGCTGCTTATCTTTTTTAGCTTCGTTTTGCTAAATCTGTCCAACTCAGCAGGCCCGAGTAAAAATATCACTTCGTTATCTTTTGAGCAAAGCTCTTTAGCCACTGCCAAAAAATTATCTAAGTGCCAGCATTTATTCGGCCCGCCGCTGCCCGGCTGGATGATTATCAGCTTTTTATCAAAATCAATATCTATTTCCTTCAGCAGGTCTTTACCTCTGTTTTTGTCCGCTTCAGTTGCATTTATCAGGACCTCATTGGACTTAAATTTCTGGGGTTCTGAAGACAAACCGCTTTGCTCGATAAATTGCTGTATATAAAAGTCGGTTAAGTGGCCGGAGAATTTTTTTGCCTGCACCTGTGGTTGCCTCGCCACAGATGGCGCAGGCACAGGTGGTGGCTTCACCCCGCCCTTTCCAAGGGCGGGGTTCATAGACAATGTTATAACCTCCGCACTATGGCTGCAATTGACAGTGAAAATTAAGTTTTTTTCAAAGTCGCTGTTCGGCTCACCCAAAAATGTCGCAATCCAGGAATAATCAGCGAAAGCATTTATCAAAGGGTCCCCGTCTGCGAGGTCAAACGCCTTATTTGGAGCAAACAGCCGATGCAAATCCATCGAATCTATCGAACGAATGCTGTCAATGCAGCTTCTGCCCGGCAAAATGCCGGTATAGTCAGTATGCCCAAGAATATCAATTGCGCCCAATCCGAGCGAATCTTTCATAAATTTGGCTAACGGAATAGTCAATATACAATCACCTATTGCCCCCGGCTGCAATATTGCTCCTCGCTGTGCCTGCTTTGCTGCTTCAGCACCTTTTTCTCTGAGCAAATTCAGGATGTCATCATTTGCCTGCATAATAAATCCCTGATTAATCTGCCTTGTTAAATATTTATGGAAATGATTTTATCGTGATTATTTTACAAATCAATAGCGAAGTACACTAATGACCTGTTCTATTTGAGATGTTGTTTGATAGCTTTGAGCTGATTTTCGGTAACCTCTACGCCCAATTCCTGGGCAATATTTATGTGCTTGAAGGCCAATTCATATTTCTTTAAATTATAATACGCAAAGGCAAGTCCAAAGTGTGCATCACCCATATTCGGGTCTATCTCAACCGCCTTCAGGTACGCTGCCACTGCTTGTTTATACTGGCCCTTGTTGGAATACGAAGACCCGAGATTGTAATGAATGCTGCCATCATCCGGCTGTATCTGAATAGCTTTTGTATATAGCTCAATAGCCGCATCATGATCCTTCTTATTATAATATGCATTACCCAGATTTACCAGAGCCGCCAGCATATCGGGCTCAATAGCCAAAGCCATTTTATATGCCTGAATCTCATCGTTAACCGAACCCTGTTTGTTGTAACAAATAGCCAGGCCGAAATGGGCTTCAGCCAAATTATGTTGTATCTTCAGGGCCTTTTTATATTGGGATATTGCTTTTTCATAATCGTCCATCTGGCTGTAAACATCGCCCAAATGATTGTACAGAGAGGCATCTTTCGGATTCAGGCCAAGTGCTTGTTTCAATGGTTTTATCGCCTGCATATATCTTTCCTGTTTGCAATAAGCTAAAGACATATTTTTGTAAGCGTCTATGTTATTCGGGTCCAGATTCAGCGATTGGTGGTATTCGGAAATAGCGTAGTTTAAGTGGCCCTTTTCTATATAAGAATTACCGAGATTGTTATGTGTTTTGGGGTCGTCCGGATTGATTTGCAAAGCTTCCTGATATTGGTATATTGCATCCTGCAATCGACCCATTTCAAGGTAAACGTTCCCTAAGTTCGACCGTGCCTCGGATAACGACGGATTTATCTGAACCGCCGATTCGAGTGCGCGCATTGCAGAGTCCATATTGCCGATATCGTAGTAACTATTCCCGAGATTATTAAAAAAACAGCCCAGCGTCTGAATTTTATTGAGATTCTTCATGTAAATATTGCTGCCTTTGGGTGCCTTGAATTCTTTTATGTAGTGTTCATTGTCGGCGGTTCCACCGTTGCTTGTCGTTTCAATATTGAATTTTATTCGGCCGTCATCATATCTCACAAAAAAGTGTCCCGGCACAACTACTCCATATAAAGGTAGGCCAAGCCGCTCTGCCAGTGATAGATAAAGTATAGAAAGACTTAGGCAATATCCTCGTCTTTTATCCAGAACAGTGTGCAAAAACAAATCATTCGGGTCACTTGCCTCTGCAATAGATTTGAATCCGAGCTCATCATACAAATACTCATTTATCAACGGAACCGCTTTATAACTTGCCCCTAATTTTCTCCTGTCGAGTCTGTCGCGAACCTCCAGTGCCATTTCGTCTAATGTTGCCAGATGATGTCGGCCGGGCACCAGGTCACTCCAGTTCTCCGAGATTATTAAAGCAGCAGTTGCTATGTCGATTTCATCTTCCCTTAGCTGCAGGACCTGTTCAATCGACTTGGCATACAGACCGTTAATGCCTGCATTAGCCAGGGGCCTGTTTCGACGTGCCTGTACCACCGGTGCCGGTGAGAGAATCAATACACAAATTATTGCTAAAAAAGTCTTTTTCATCGGTTCTTTTTATTGCTTTTAACAGGCCGTTGTTAACATCCTCACAAAACCGGTTTTGATGGTAAGTATCTATATTACGAATCTTATCGTCAGGAAGTTGCTTTATATTTTATGTTTTCGATAATTATAATATTATATCATATTATTTGAGAGAAATTGCTTCATAGTATTCACCCGCTGATTATGTCGATTAAACCTCTACCGGCACACCGACAGGGCGCCGCTTGAACAAATCTATCCGCATCCACCTGTTACTCTTGAATCTCCAGCGATTTGCTAATCCAGCCGCGATGATACTTAATGCAGCGGCAATCCAGGGTCCTAAAGGACCAAGATTAGGGAAAAATATAACTATAAGAACGCCGCCAGCCCCTAATATTATCACCGCTGCCAGTGCTGATATCACTGCCAGCCAGACTGTGTCACCTGCTCCCCGCAATGGGCCGCTGTAAATAATCCGGGCGGCGTGGAAAACCTGGTAGATTGCAGCACAAATCAAAATATTAACTCCGGCTTCAATCACCTTGGCGTCGGAGGTCCAGAATCGCATCAGGGGCTCCCTAAACACGAGAAAACAAATCCCTATTGTTCCCATATAAACCAGCGCAACTCGCAGGCAGATACTTGTTTGTTTTACTGCCAGTTCCTTTCGTCCCTGCCCGATTGTCTTGCCGACTGCCGCCGTCAATGCCGTTGCTATACCCACGATTGGCATAACTGAGACATTGGTATACGATAGTACTGCGCTTGTCGCCGCTAAGGCTTCTTTGCCGAATCTGCCGATTAAACCGAACAGAACCACCCCCCAAAAAGCAACATTTATCATAAGGTCAAAACCGGCTGGAAGCCCAACTTTCAGCAAATCGTACATCTTGCCAAAATCAATATTCAACGTCCCTCTGGATTTGAAAGTTGAGTTTATTTTACTGCCTAAAAGCACGGTCAGATTTATGCCTGCAATTACGGATATCCCGATAAATGTCCCCCAGCCCGCACCTGCAATCTCCAGCCGGGGAAACCCAAACTTGCCGAAAATAAGTACATAATTAGCTAAAACATTGACTGCCTGTCCGCACAGCGACGCATACATCGTAATAACAGGCCGATGGATGCCCATAAAAAATTGGCTGCTTGCCCAGTTAATAATCGCCACTATTTGGGCATAAAGCATAATTCGTAGATATATTACTTCCATAGTGGAGACTTCCGGAGGTTGGCCCATCATTTTGAATATCCACGGTGCTGCCGGCCACATAATCGCAATTACAATCGTAAAATATATCAATCCCATATATATCGTCTGCCAGTAATAGTTTGAGCAGGCATTTTTATCACCCCGACCAAAGCTTTGACTTACGAACGTGTTTAAGCTCGCCATCGCCCCAATCGCAAAAGCACCCGGTACAAAACTGACAATCCCAGCCGGCAAAATGGCTGCCAGTGCCTCCGTCCCAAGGCGGGAAACCATAAACCTGTCTACGAATTGCATGATAGTAAACGATATAGTTGTCACTACCATCGGTGTTGCCAGCTTGAGCATATAGCCAAGCGAAGTCTCGTCTATGGATTCTCGAATTTCAACTGTTGGCTTATCGCTCATTCACTTAAGTCCTGTTTTATTTAAGTTCAGCTTATTCAAAAGCGTCTCAGGGCAGAGACCCTGAATCTGGATGTGCTTAATCGGATTGGTCTTGCCGGAAATTATACAAACGGCATTTTTCTTTACCCCCAGCTCTTTAGCTAAAAACTCCAGCAGGTATTTGTTGGCTTTTCCCTTCTCTGCCGGGGCTGCGACTTTAATTTTCAGCATACTGTTGTGCAGACCACTAATCGCGGTCTTGCTGCTGCCGGGTAAAACCTTCACCGCAAAGACAACACCATCATCAACTTTTTGTACTGACAAATTCTCCATTGAAAGTTAAATGCTATCGAACAGCAGGCATCCTCCTGTATGTTATTCGGCAATTTCCCTGAGGTTTACTCCGACTGCAAACTGAACATACTTTTCAATCTGCTCGGCGAGTTCACCCAACAATTCGAGCTGAAAGTCTTCATAATGGCCGGGAATAAGTTCTCCGTCCAGTGTCTTTTTGAATATTCTGACCCGTATAATTGATGGCTGAGCACCCTCCTTGCTGAAGTCGCTGTCTTTATGCTCGGTAAGCTCGACACGCCAGTCCTCGCTTATAAAGACAAGGCACTTGCCCGTAAAAACCGCCGTCGGGAAATAATCGCGTAATAACTTAATTGTTTCCATCTGTTAACCTGTTTCAAGTGAGCCGACCAACTCTTTTATATTTGCTATATTATGGCCGGAGCAATATTTTTTTATGCCATCGATGATTTTTGTTGCGCATCCCGGCTCGATAAAATTCGCAGTACCCACCGCTATTGCCGATGCACCTGCAATAATAAATTCGACGGCATC
>CAYSJK010000016.1:0-20572 GCA_964431375.1 uncultured Pirellulales bacterium | reverse complement strand
ATAAGAAGCAGTTATAAGTATATACTTCAGAGGGACTTCGCTGCCCTCGTAAATCGCATCGCTTATCCAGAAAATCTGCAAATTAGGTACTAAAAACCTGCCTATTTTTGCCCACAATTGAGTCTCTGCAAATCTGCCGAAAGCATAATCGCTTATAAGGCCAAGCAAAAAAATCCCGATACAGGCCGAGAGCGTTACTACTATGTTAAACCTCGCCGAAAGCGCCACGGCTATAGCCACAATAATCATCGCAGCCAACAACAGCAATATCGAGCCATAGACATCCAGCGTGTTTATACAGTTACCCTTTGGATTGAACTTCCACTGCTGGTCAATAAAATATAAAAACACAATGCCAAATGTAGCAAATACGGCGGTCAGCACAATAGCGGTTGACGAAACCTTCCAGTCATAAGTATAGTTGAAAAAAGCACTTAGCAAAAGTGCTCCAAAAACTATAACTGCCGCTGCAGCAACCACCGTCCAGTCATGGGTGTCATTTACCGTTTCAAGGACGCCGTGCCTAATCGCCATAATCAGGGCAATAGTGCAAATATAATGGGCCAGAACAACCGCAGCGGCCACACCTAAAAATTTTGCAATAATGAATATAGGACGTTGAACCGGCTTGCTCAGAACGGTAGTTATGGTCTTATTTTCAATTTCCTCGGCAACGGCACCAGAAGCGGAAAATATTGCTATGAACAAGCTGGTCAAAAATAACGTAGATAACCCTAACTCGCGTAAGAGTTTATTGTCATCATCCATTGTGTACATTGCCAAAGACGGGCTTATGAAAAATAAAAATAAAGCAATGATAATAATTACGGCGTAGATGGGTTGTCTAAGTGTCTCTATGAAAGTATTTTTTGCTATCGTAAATAGTTTATCCATTATTTTTCGTCGGCTTTTGCAGCTATGTGAACTTGGACCTTACCGGTACGCAAGACCAACTCCAGGAGTTAATTTCTTAATTGGTTCTATACTTAATTGGCACTTATTGTTATACTTCACAACCAATAACTTGTAAACAGCTTAAAACATACTATGATTAAATACTTTATTTGAGACCTTTTGTTCAAAACACAAAACAGAGATAGAAAATGACAGTATCATCCAAACGCCCCAAAAATGCAGCCTTGAGGTCCCTGATTTCGAGCGTAGTCTTTTTCGGCATCTGTTTTTTTGTCGGCCGATGGAGTGATTTCTTTGCCGTCTATGCAGTTAGCTGGCTGCTTCTTTCAGCAACTTTGATTTGGTTTGTCCTCGCTATTCAGTTCCATACGCGCAGTCTGGCCGAGCAGGAAAAGCTCGATATAAGCCAATTAAGCAAAGCTGAGCAAGGTCCCACAATCTTTCAGGCCAAGGATGAACGCAGCACTTTATTTGCCGTTGCTCAACGCCGGCTGGCAATACTTGAGAAATGGTTCATCCCTATATTCTCAGCTCTTATCGCTACTTATCAAATATCTATCGGGATATATTTATTAAAAGTTATTTCCGGCAGCATTGATGCTGAGCCGCAGCAGGCTTTATTGTGTGCAATTTGTATGACGGGGATAGCTTTTGTTAGCTTCCTGATTTCCCGCTACGCTACAGGTATGTCTTCCCAGCCGCAATGGCGTCCACTAAGGGCCGGCGGCAGCAGTCTGCTCGGCATAGCTGTATTGTGTTTTGTTATGGCAATAGGCCTTGCGTTTGCTTACTTCAACTGGTTCGGTATAGTAGATGTAATCTCCTGGGTCATTCCAATATTGCTTGTCGTCCTCGGCGCGGAAACTGCTCTAAATGTTGTCCTGGATATATATCGGCCCCGTTTGAAAGACCAATACGCCAGAAGCGCATTTGACAGCAGACTGTTGGGGATTATTAATGAACCGGGCGGAATATTACGCAGCGCCGCAGAGACAATGGATTATCAGTTTGGCTTTAAGGTCTCCCAGACCTGGTTTTATAAACTGCTTGAAAAAGCTATAGCACCTTTAGTTTTATTCGCTGCTGTTACACTATATCTGATGAGCTGCATCGTTATCGTAAGTCCTAACGAAGAGGCGATAATAGAACACTTTGGCAATCCTGCGAATAAATCCGGGCAAGTCAGGCGTGTCGGCCCCGGATTGACCTTCAAATGGCCCTGGCCGATAGATATTGCATATAAACATCCCGTGAAAAAGGTCCTGGAAATCAGTATCGGCTATGTTCCCAAAACCGACCCCAAGACCGGAGAGGTGATACGTGAGCCATCACTATTATGGGGTAAGGCCCATTACGAGGAGGAATATCATTTACTTGTGGCCAGCGAAGACACCAGCTCAGGCTCGGTCGCCGGGGCTGTACCGGTAAGTCTTGTCATCGCCGCCGTGCCGGTTCAATACAGAGTAAAAGACCTGCACTCATTTATCTATAAACTCAGCAAGCCGGAGAAGCTGCTTGAATCCATTTGTTATCGCGAGCTTACGAAATTTGCATCCAGTGCCAGTATCGAAGTTGATGATGAAGATGCACTTGAACACAGCTTGCTTGGAGCAGGTCGCGCCCAGGCCAAGCAGATTTTAACAAGAAGAATTCAGGATGCCGCCGACGAGGCGGGACTTGGCGTTGAAATTGTATTTCTGGGACTGCAGGGGATTCACCCGCCTGTAGAGGTCGCGACAGATTATCAAAAAGTTATCGGTGCCGTGCAGGAGAAACAGGCAATAGTGCTGCAAGCTCAAGCAGAACGCAATAAAACATTAAGCACACTGGCAGGTTCGGTAGAAGAAGCCGATAAGCTCTATACCATCGCAGCCCAATACCAAAAGGCCAAAGAACAAAACGACTCAGAGCAAATCGAGAAACTCGGTGAAGCTCTGGATAAGGCCTTCGTAGAAGCAAAGGGTGATATCTTCAGCACATTGCGAGAAGCCCAAAGTTATGCTTTTGAAAAAGCCACAATTGCCCGCGCAACGGGCGAGCGTTTCGACAGCCAGCTTAAGGCCTATAAAGCTGCGGAAGAAATATACAAAAGCGAGCAGAGATTAGCAGCTTTCGAGCAGGCCCTTCAAAAAATACGTAAATACGTCGTAGTTGCCGACCCAAACGATACGCAAATTTTCATATTTGACGCCAAGGAAAAACTAACTCCAAGTTTATATGATATCAGTGGATTTGAGGAGACAAGCGAAAAATGAAAAATATAGTCATTGTAATCTTCATAGTACTGTTAATCAGCGTTTTAGCGTTTCTTCTATTTAGCTTTCAGGTAAGAGAGACCGAGTTTGCCCTTGTAACGACCTTCGAAAAGCCTACCCGTGAAATCACCACACCGCGGTTGTGTTTCAGATGGCCTTTTCCAATCCAGAGGGTTCATAAATTCGACAGCCGCTTGAGAGTCTTAGAAGTTGAAGTTACAGAAACCACAACAAAAGGCGCTGTGCCGATTATCGTAAATACCTACGTCGTTTGGAGAATCGCCGAGCCACTGGCATTTTTTAATGCAGTTGAAACCATTACCGAAGCTGAAAGCAAGCTGCGCAGCCGCATCAGCGATACTCAAAACAAAATAATCGGCCAACACCTTTTCAGTGAATTTGTAAACAGTGACCCGACAAAGATAAAACTTGACCAAATCGAAGGTGAGATGTTAGCCGACCTCGGGCAAAGCGTTAAGAACGATTATGGCATTGAGATAAAGACTCTCGGCATCAAGCAGCTTAAAGTCAGCAAGGACGTTACGGAAAAAGTGTTCGAGCGGATGAGAGCTGCAAGAAACCGCAAGACCGAAGCCACTATTGCTCAGGGACAAGCACAGGCGACCAAGATAAAGACCGACGCCGATTCTAAAAAGACGGAGCTTCTCGCCGCTGCAGAGGCAATGGCAAAGTCAATAAAAGGTAAAGGCGATGCAGAAGCCGCAAAATACTATAAATTGCTCGAAGCAGACCCTGAGCTTGCAATGTTCTTGAGGGACATCGAGGCCCTAAAAAAGATATTAGCGGAAAGAGCAACTGTTGTTTTCAGCGCTAAAACAGCGCCATTTAAATTGCTTGAGGAGATGCCTGACCTTAAACCCGCAGAGCCACTTTCAACTGAAAAATAATTTAAATATATACTATGGGAAAAGAGAGTAAAGAAAACAATCAAATGAACCCACCATCGCCGGATAAGACTGCCGGCAAAGAGCTTGACGCAGCCGGTAAATCACTATCGGAAGCACTACGGCTGAGCTTTATCATCCTTAAGGTAATAATGGTAGTGCTGGTAGTTCTTTTCTTAGCATCGGGTTTTAAAACGGTTGGTTCCGATGAGCAGGCGCTTGTTTTACGGTTCGGCAAGATTCGTGGCGAACGTGAAGACAGAATTCTCACGCCCGGTTTGCACTGGGTATTTCCATATCCTATAGACGAAATTGTAAGAATCCCCGTGGAAAAAAAGGTGAATCTGGTTGTTAACTCGTTCTGGTACTATGATAATCCGCTGCAAAAAACTCGTGTTGCACCGACTCTGGACCCTATACGTGATGGTTATTGTATTACCCGAAGCGAAAAACAAACAGAGTTCGCCGGCGGTTCCTCCGGTAGTGATTACAACATTCTCCACTGTAAATGGCAGCTGACTTATCAGGTCAAAGACCCCGAATTGAAGAATCCTGAAAGGTTTTTCAAAAACACTTACGTCAAAGATGTAAAACCCGGCGAGATATACTTCGACGTAATGAAAGAGAGCATAACACCGCTTTTGAAAAGTCTGTTCGAAGATGCCGTTGTAACTGCAATGGTCAACTATACCATTGACGAAGCGATGTTTGAACAAGTCGGAAAGGTAACTGAACACGTCAAACAATTGTTGCAGGAAAAGCTCGATAAGATAGAAGGCGGCATCATAATCGAGTCTGTTCAACTTACGAATATAACCTGGCCTCGACAGGTTAATGAAGCCTTTGAGGCCCTAATCAGCGCAAGTCAGGACAGTCAAAAGTCCATCGATGAAGCCCGAACCTATGCTCAAAAGACACTTAACGAAGCCGCCGGTCCGGTCGCTGAAGAACTTCTTGAGGCCCTTGAGAATGAAAATCTCAATGAACAAGAGAAAGAATTGCTCTGGAAACAATTAGCAGGAACCGCTCAGGAGAAAATCGCCGATGCACGCGCCTATCGAACAAAGGTCGTGGAAACCGCCAGAGCCAATGCCGAATACCTGCAGCAGATACTTCCGGAGTATCGTAAACGCCCGAAGCTCGTGCTCCAGGAAATCTACCAGGACGCTATTGAAGAAGTCCTCAATAACGTAGACGAGAAAGTAATAATCCAGCCAACCCAAGGCACTAAAGGCAATGAAATCTGGATGCAGCTAAGCAGAGACCCAACTATAAAACCAAAATCCGACAAAAACAAATGAACAATTACCAATAAATAAGAAATTATGGCTCATGAACATTTACATTTTAAACAGGACATCGCTGCTGAACATACCCATAGCAAGCAGATTCGCGTAAGTATAGCTCTGTTGGGCACACTGGCTGGCGGAATGCTGCTTATCAGCAGCGGTATAGCTCGCTCGAAGTATCTCTACGGCAGCGGCAGTTTTCAGTCTGAGCTTTTAGCAATGGTCGGCGCGATACTGCTTGGCGCTCCTATCGTTCTTCATGCAATAAAGAGCATAATTAAAAAAGAAATGCATATGGATGAGCTGGTGGCCCTGGCAATACTGGCTGCCTTTGCGACAGGAAAATACGCCACTGCAGGAATTGTTGCATTTTTTGTGCTCTTAAGCGAGCTTATCGAAACCCGCACCGCTCTTGGCGCCCGCGCATCAATTGAGTCTCTGATAAAACTCACACCCACCAAAGCAAATCTCATCAATAACGACGGCAGTGAAAAAGAAGTCAACGTCAGCAGCTTAAAGCCCGGTGACAGTATTCGTGTTCGTCCCGGCGATAACATACCGGCAGATGGTGAAGTTATCAAAGGGCTTAGCTCCGTCAATGAAGCAACAATAACAGGTGAATCCTTACCTGCTGACAAGGTTCCGGGGATGCAGGTCTTCGCAGGCACAAATAATCTAACCGGTGTGCTGGATATTACAGTAACCAAGGCCGGCAAAGATACAACTCTCGGCAAGGTGCAATCACTGATTATACAGGCAGAACAGACGAAGATACCGATTATGCGGATAATCGACCGCTATGTTAAATGGTACACACCGACGATTTTGATGATTGCCGGCATAGTCCTGTTCTTTACCGACGATATTAACAGAGCGATTACAATACTTGTCATTTCCTGTCCCTGCGCTTTGATTCTGGCAACCCCAACGGCAATGGTGGCAGCGATTTCGGCTTCGGCAAGACTTGGTATTTTGATAAAGAACGTTGCCGACCTCGAGATTGCGGGCAGGATGACGGCGCTGGTGTTTGATAAAACTGGCACTGTTACAACCGGCCGATTGTACGTAACTAAATTGACTCCTGCTGAAGGCGTTGAACCGGCAGAGCTACTGGACGCAGCTGCTTCGGCTGAGCAGATGAGTAAACACCCTGCAGCAAGGGCGCTGCAGGAAGTTGCCAAAGAGGCAAACCTGTCCCTGGCAGTGATAGATAATTTTCAGGAAATTCCCGGTAAGGGTGTAACAGCTTTAGTCGATTCGGCGCCGGTTTACGTCGGCAGAGATACTTTCCTGAAGGAAAACAATATAGACGTAAGCAATATCACCGACCCGAGTATGCACGAGGAGCAGGGCTTCAGCACTCTATATGTTGCGAAGGACTCCCGGTGTATCGGCTGGATAGGTTTGCAGGATAAAACCAGGCCCGAGGCCCAAGAAGCTGTTAAAGAGCTAAAGAACATTGGCATAAAAAGAGTGACTATGCTCACCGGTGACAGAGATGAAGTTGCCAACCGTGTTGCTGCGGAACTGGGGTGCACGGATTATAAAGCACATTGTCTTCCGCAGGACAAGCTCTCGATTGTTGAGCAAATTAAAAAGGACGGCCACACTGTTGTAGTTATCGGAGACGGAATAAATGATGCACCGGCGCTGGCGGCAGGCGATTTGGGTATTGCGATGGGAGCCGCCGGCAGTGATATCGCAATAAATTCCGCTTCGATTGCACTTATGAGCGATGATTTGAAGCGTGTGCCTTTTCTGGTTCGGCTTTCTAAAAAAACCAGAGGTGTAATCAATCAGAACCTCAGCTTCGGAGTTTTGTTTATAATTCTTGGAGTCGCAGCGGCAGCAGCAGCATGGCTGCCAACAGCTTATGCTGCGGTTCTGCATTTTGCCGGCTCATTGATAGTCGTATTTAACAGCGCTCGACTTGTCCGCTACGGTGAAGAACTCAGCCACGAGTAAGGATATCAAGACATCAGGATAGCAGGGTATTAGTAATGTAGGGTGCGGGTCCAGAGAACAGGATACGAAACTATGGAATATGCGGTTGAGACTTTATCTTTGACAAAGATTTTTTCTGACTGGTGGGGTCGGGAAAGAGTTCTCGCTGTTGACGAGCTGAATTTAAAGGTTAGCTACAACGAGGTCTTTGGCCTTTTAGGCCCCAACGGCTCAGGCAAAACAACCACCATTAAGATGCTGCTTGGCTTACTTTATCCGACAAAGGGAAAGGCCTTTGTTCTTGGAGGTGACGGTAGTGACCCTAAAATCAATGCCAGAATCGGATTTCTGCCGGAAGAGTCTTACCTCTATAGATACTTAAATGCCCGCGAAACTCTTGATTTTTATGGCAGATTATTTGGCCTGCCCGCGAAAGTTCGGAAAATGCGCATCGAAGCTCTGCTCGATATGGTCGGCCTAAAGGCGGTCGCAAATAGACCGGTTGGGACGTTTTCAAAAGGTATGGCACGCAGAATCGGCCTGGCACAGGCACTGATAAACGACCCCGACTTACTTGTACTGGATGAGCCGACAACCGGCCTCGACCCTATCGGAACAAGGCAGATAAAAGACCTAATCCTGGAGTTAAAAAAACGCGGTAAGACAATTTTGCTATGCAGTCATCTGCTCGCAGATGTTGAAGATGTATGTGACAGAATTGCAATCCTCTATGGCGGTAAAATCCAGACCGAGGGACAGGTCAAGGAGCTTCTGCAGCAGACAAATAAAAAACAAATCACCACGGATGCGATAAGCGATACTGCCATTGAGAAAATAAAGCAGATAATTCAACAGGAACAGGCACATTTCGATATCAGCTCGCCGATGGATAAGCTCGAAACATTTTTTATCAAGACCGTTACCACAGCCCAGCATGAGGCACTACCTACAAGCGGAGCAGTCAGTTCAACAAATATCAGCGGTTTTCTTTCGTCCGAAGTCTCTGCGGAAGATATTCTCGACAAACTTGTCTCGGCTTCGATATCTGAAAAAACCTCTTCTAAAGAAACACCAACAACTGAGCAGGTCGTCCCTGTCGAGACCCCTGAACCGAAGCCCGATGAAGATGTGCTCGGCAAACTAACCGAGTCGTCTAAACCTGCTGAAACCAAACCGGTTGAAGGCGAAGCGGCTCGACCAGGCCCACCGAAATCCGACAAGCAAGAGCAAATTAAAAAGGCCATTTTAGACCAGCTCACAACTCGCTCTCCGCAAGGAGTCCCCAGGACAAAAGACCAAAATGCCGATAGTGAGCTTTATCGAGGGCCTCAAGGCGGGCAAACAGATAATCCCCAGGCAGGAGACCAAGGCGATGCATAGTATCTGGGCTGTCGCCACAAATACTATAAAGCAGGCTTTACGGTTGAAAATTGCCGCTGTTTTTATAATCCTGCTGATTGTACTGCTGCCTGTAATGGGGCTAACAACAACAGGCGACGGCACCTTAAAAGGCCAGCTACAAACCTTCGTAAGCTATGGATTATCGCTGACGAGTTTCTTACTATGTTTACTCACGATAATAGTTACAATTTATTCATTAACGAGTGATATTGAACAAAGACAAATATATACTGTTCTTACCAAACCCATCCGCCGTTATCAGCTTCTTCTCGGAAAATTGCTCGGAGTAATATTACTGGATGTGGGCTTGCTTATTCTCTTTTCGGCAATAATATACACTATTACGATTTATACACCTAAATTTATCAACGCAAGCGAAGCTCAGCGTGCCGAAGCGGATAACGAGTTTTTCGCAGCACGCATTAATTTAACGCCCGTTGAAATCGATATCACCCAGGAAGTCCTTGATACCTACAAAAAGCTCCAGGCAAGCGGACAGCTCGACGAAATGTTCCAGGATATGTCTCGCAAAGAAATCATCACCCAGCTTACCAACCAAAAACAACTTGAGAAACGAGCTGCTGCGGTCGGCCGTGATTTGCTCTGGGAATTTAAAAATGTGAAACCTACCGACCCTAATGGGAGCTTGTTTATAAAATTCAAATACGATGTCTCAGGGATAAGCCCGTCCGATTTGCCTGTTTACGGAAGATGGTTCATAGGTGACTATCAATATATCAGGTATGGCGTTCAGGGCGAAACACCTGTTTATGACGGCATACACTCGCATTCAATACAGACTTTTCATGAAATAGCTGTTCCTGCCCATGTAGTCCCCAAAGACGGTCATCTTGCTGTTGGTTTCTTGAATGTTCCTGTGAACAACACAGTAGTAATCTTCTCAGAAGACCCAAAGGTGCTTTACAAGGCTGATACTTTCACCGCCAATTTTATAAGAGCCGCTCTTTTAATATTACTTCGTTTAATTTTCCTGGCCTGTTTGGGAATATTAGCCGCGACTTTTCTCTCGTTCCCTGTTGCAATATTACTTTGTCTGGTAATTTTTCTCACTGCGAGTTTCAGCAGCTTCTGTCTGGAATCCTTTGACTCTCTCAGTGAAGGCATTAGTAACATTTACCGTTATACAGTCAGACCGATGATATTGTTGTTGCCCCAGTTTGATAAATTCAATCCCACGAAATTTCTGGTTCCTGCGCAACTATTGAGCTGGTTTTTATTGACAAAAGTCGCTCTTTCACTGGTTTGTATCAAGGCGTTTTTACTTTTTTCTCTTGGTTTGCTTATTTTTAGTTTCAGAGAAATCGCAAAAATTATAATTTAGTTTGTGATTTTTTGTTATTTATTTGTAGTTTTCGAACTATCAACTAAGAATCCAAAACTTTCTTTATGCGTTTACATGATACGATAATCCGGTTTGTATGTATTTTGCTTACGGTCTTTTTCCTTATTGCCGCTGGTGTATGGCTGGACTATATAAATTTGCAGCGAGAGCAAATGGACCTGATTATCGACAAGCCCGAAAATGTTCCTCCTACACTGGCATTTGCAACTGTTGCAACGGGGGCTTTTCGCGGTCTGGTCGTAGATGTCTTATGGATGCGGGCAGATAACCTCAAACAAGAAGGACAGTTCTTTGACGCCAAACAACTCGCCGACTGGATAACTACATTGCAGCCCCGCTTCGCAGCGGTGTGGGAATTTCAGGCCTGGAATATGGCTTATAACATTTCCGCTGCGATGCCTGCAACCCAGCCGGACCAACGCTGGCTTTGGGTAAGAAACGGCTATGAGCTGCTCCGTGACAAGGGCATTCGGTGGAATCCAAAAGACCTTGCGCTCTATCGCGAACTTGCCAGAATATTTCAGCATAAAATAGGTGGTGTAACAGATGACGCACACAAATATTACAAACTTCAGCTGGCTTCGGCAATGGAACCGCTGCTCGGCGCCGGTGATAATGAATACTTCGAAACACTTGCAAAGGCACCTACAGACTGGGAGGCAATTAAAAATGATGCCAATGAACTGATTACGGAACTGGCATCTGCCGACGTTGCATTCTCCACTGATGGCGCCGAGTTTGTCAGCAATTATGTGTTATTACGGCAAAACGCAAGCAGATTTAATCCCGCTGCCAGCAAGGTAATAGATGATTTCAGAGGCACGGAAACGCTTAAAAAATTTGATATTTTCGCCAAGGCATATCATCTGCGCAAAGCATGGAAACTTGACCCGACCTTAATGCTTGAAATAAATAAAACTTTCGGCCCAATAGACTTCAGTGACCCAAATACACATTTGTCTCTGGATTGGCGCCACCCCGATAGTCATGCAATTTACTGGGCAGTAAAAGGTTTAAAGCAGGCAAGTAAAGAAAAAAACAAAGAGATTGATATCGCCGAAACAAACTCCGACCGTATCGTAGCCCATAGCCTGCAAAACCTCTTCCGCAATGGAAAAATACTCATATATGATATACCAGTTCAAATATCGCAAGACTCTTCTTCACAGCCGACCCAACAACTCATTAAAGAAATATTTTTAAGACCAGACCTCAGAATGTTCGAACCATATAACAATGCCGTGCTGGCAATCCTCGAAAAACATAAAGAGTCGTCAGACAGGGGAACCTATGAATCATTTCAAAACGGACACAGAAATATGCTCATAAATGCCGTGCTTTCCTTCTATCAATCAGGCCATAAGGACGAGGCACAAAAAATTTACAAGCAACTCAAGCAGCGATACGCACGAGAAGAATTTGAAGTCCCCCTGCTTGTTTTCGCAAGGAAAAGGATGCTCGAAGAACTCAACAATATAGGTATAAATGACGCAAAAGAGCAGATATTGTTTCTCCTGAGAGAAAGTTATTATTTATATGCAATCCGCGATGACGATACTGCATTCGGCAGAGAAAAACTGGCAGAAGAAATCCATAGCCATTACCAATCAAAATTCGGCGACGAAGGCAGGATAGACCTTCCTGAATTTCCATTGTTAAGATACCTTGCGCTTATGGATTTTCTTAATGACCAGCGGTACCCAATCTATCTAAGGCAGAGCTTACTTGGACGAATAGAGGTTGAAAGGCCCGAACTTACCGAGCAATTACAACAACAGGAGGAAAACTTTATAAAACAGTTAGAGCAAACAAAATGACAGAGCACCTATCGGGCATAAGCTATGCACCATACACTCTCAAGACAACTAACCCCTTCACAGAAAAAAGCTGTCCTTCATATTGAAGGGCCCCTGCTTGTTATTGCCGGCCCGGGCAGCGGTAAAACGCGTGTCATTACACACCGAATCGCAGCCCTTATCGATTCGGGTGTTCAGCCATACAATATTTGTGCAATAACATTCACAAATAAAGCCGCCAATGAAATGCGTCAAAGGGCAATTGCTCTTGGAGCTTCTGGTGGCGCCCATATCAGCACTTTTCACTCTTTGTGTGTGAGAATTCTCCGAAAGTATGCCGATAAGGCGGGCATAAATCCCAACTTTAGTATCTATGACCAGTCCGACCAGACCAGATGCATCAAACAGGCAGTAAAAGACTGCGAGCTTGATACAACTAACTTTCCGCCGGCTCGCATGCTCGATGCAATCTCCACACGCCTGAAAAATAATCTCATAAACGTCGATACATTCAAGGCAAATGCCGATGATTTTTTTACCGAAACATTATCTAAAATATATGCCCGCTATCAGAGCACCTTAGCCGAGCATAACGCACTGGATTTCGACGACTTATTGATGAAGTCAGCGTTTTTACTGCAGAATTGTGAGGATATCTGCCGCGAGCTGTCCAATCGTTTCAAATTCCTGCTCATTGACGAATATCAGGATACCAATTACGCCCAGTATGTAATTGCCAAGGCCCTGGTTTCACAACACAACAACATCTGTGCAACGGGCGACCCGGACCAGTCGATTTACCGCTGGCGTGGCGCTGACATCCGCAACATACTAAATTTCGAAAAAGACTGGCCCAATGCTATTGTTGTAAGACTGGAGGAAAACTTTCGCAGCACACCAAATATCCTCACTGTTGCCGATAATTTGATAGTAAACAACCAGGACCGAAAAGAAAAAAAGCTTGTCCCAACAAAACCCGGCAGTACCGATGCCGTTATAAGAGCTTTTGAAGATGAAGACGAAGAGACAAAGGCCATCGCTCAGCAGATAAAACAGCTAAAAAGTGAAGACGCATCGCTAAAAGATATAGCCGTATTTTATCGCGTCAATGCCCAGAGCCGCGCCCTCGAAGAAGCGTTTATTCAAAATAAGATTCCTTATCAGATTGTCAGAGGCGTCGAATTTTACAACAGAAAGGAAATCCGCGACCTGCTCGCCTACTTGAAGGTGCTCGTCAATCCCGACAATGAAATTGCATTATTGCGTATTGTCAACACACCTGCACGCGGTATTGGAAAAACCACAATCGATAGAGTCCGTGCATACGCCGCTTTGCGAAACAAAAGCCTTTTCGAGGCCCTGAAAAAGGCAGAGCACATCGATTCTCTTTCCCAAGCCCCAAAAGCAAAAATTGCCGGCTTTTTCAAAATGCTCAAGACCTTCAAAAAAGATATCGAAGGTGAGGTTGCACCACTTGCAGAACGCGTCTTTATCGAATCCGGCCTAGAAAAATCGCTTAAAGAATCCGGCCCCGAAGGACAAAATGCAATCGAGAATATAAACGAGCTTATAAATGCTGCAGCCCTGTATGATAAACAAACAGAGCAGCCCACACTTCTCGATTATCTTCTGCAAATAGCCCTATTTAGTGATATCGATTCTTACGATGCATCCAGCGACCGCGTTGCGCTGATGACATTACACACCGCAAAAGGACTTGAATTTAAAAATGTCTTTATCGTCGGCGTCGAACAGGGTTTGCTGCCACACGAAAGAAGTAACTCGGGCGAAGATGACGCTGAGCTCGAAGAGGAACGCCGACTCTTTTTCGTGGGCATAACACGTGCAAAATCCGGCCTATATATTAGTTATGCACGATACCGAACGATACAAGGCCAACTGCTGCGGACAATACCCTCGCAGTTTCTTTTTGAACTGGGGATTGACTTCGATGAATCCGCACAAAAAGAGCAATACTATGACGATGATGACTACGATGAAGACGCACCGCAGTTCGATACAGGAGACGTGGTTCGTCACAGCATCTTCGGCCTTGGCAGGGTCAAAGAGTTTATCGATATGGACGAAAACAGCATTGTCGTGGTCAAATTCAACTCTGGACAGACAAAATCCCTGATGCTAAAATACGCCAGACTTTCTAAAATAGATGCTTAACGTGCGGTTTAACCGTAGCCCCCGCTCGGTATCCGGCAAAAGCCACAATAAAAATGTAAACAGATACAAAGGAGTACACCGGTGTCAGAATCAGAAATCAGTTTCTACTACAAAAACGTCACCGCAGAGGTAATTGGCGAAGAGCATGGAATAACTGCAAAGCAAATTGAAACCTTAGCTAAACAAACTTCACCTTTGATTACTCAGTTAAATAGCGAAAGAAAAGCCGATAAGACACCCTATAGAGACCTACCCTATAGTAAAGAAAATCCTAGGAGAGTCAAAGAGCTTGTAGCCGAGGTGAAAGGTGATTGTGAAAATCTCGTCGTACTTGGCATAGGTGGCTCGGCTCTCGGTAATATCGCATTGCAAACAGCACTAAATCCTTATATGTACAACCTTGATAATGGACAGCGGCAGGGGCCGCGTCTATTTATTTTTGACAATGTTGACCCAGTACAGTTTGGTTCATTTATGGATTGGATAGAAGATAAGCTCGATAAAACCATTTTTAACATTATAAGCAAGTCCGGCCGAACTGTAGAAACAGCAGCTCAATTTCTGATTATTCGAAAACTTCTTCTTGAAAGACTCGGCCCTGAGGGTCTGCGAAATCAAGTCATAGTAACAACCGACACAGAAAAAGGGACACTGCGCAGCATAGCTAACGAGGCAGGCTTCAAAAGTCTTATTGTTCCCGAAGGTGTTGGCGGCAGGTTCAGCGTCCTAAGTGATGTTGGACTATTCAGTGCTGCGATGTGTGGAATCGATATCGACTCGCTTTTAGAAGGCGCCTGCGATATGGATAAAAGAGTTAGCTGTGAGGATTTTTATAAAAACCCCGCAGCAATCAACGCGGTCATAAATTACTATTTTTATAATCACGGCAAAAAAATCTCTGTAATGATGCCATATAGTTACGCTCTGAAGGATTTGGCCGAATGGTATCGCCAGCTCTGGGCCGAAAGTCTTGGCAAATCAGAAGACCTCAAAGGCAGCAAAGTCCATATCGGCCCAACGCCTGTAAAAGCGCTTGGGACAACCGACCAGCACAGCCAGGTGCAGTTATACCGCGAAGGACCTAATGACAAACTGTTCACATTTCTGCAGGTCGAAAACTTCAGCAGAGACCTTAAGATAGGCCCTGCCCCTGAATGTGCACCTGAGCTTGATTATTTAGCCAATAAAGAATTAAGCGAACTGTTCAACAGCGAAAAGAAGGCAACCGAGTATGCCCTTCTGGAAAGCAAACGCCCCTGTCTCACAATTGTCTTTCCCGAAGTAAACGCCTATACGGTTGGCCAGTTTATTTATTTATTCGAGGTAACAACTTCACTTGCCGGCGCCTTATTTGGCATCAATCCTTATGACCAGCCCGCAGTCGAGCTGGGTAAAGAAGCCACCTTCGCTCTTATGGGCAAGGATGGTAAAGAATACAAAGATTTAGCACAGCAAATCCGGTCTCTAACCGAAGTTGACAACGAGTTCCTGGTCTGATACATTTTGTTAACTTCATTGTTTAACAAATTAAAGGATTAACCGATGAATTATGCGGTGATAATGGCAGGCGGGACCGGCAAAAGATTATGGCCGCTGAGCCGACAAAAACGCCCCAAACAGGTCTTAAAACTTTTCGATGGCCAGACACTTCTTCGCCGTTGTTTTGAGCGGCTGTTGCCGATATTCGATACAAGAAACATTATTACCCTAACCAACGCTGGCTATGCAGACCTCGTCCGTGAGAATCTGCCGGAACTGCCCTACGATAACATCATCGCAGAGCCGGCTGTTCGCGACACCACGGGTGCCATCGGCCTGGCAGCAACAATCCTGAACAAATATGACCCCCAAGCCACGATGGCGGTCGTCACCGCTGACCAGCTCATAGAGCCGCCCGAGGTCTTGCAGCAGGCCATCAAAGATGCTCTGGTCTTTATCAACAATAATCCGGATAACCTGCTCACTTTCGGTATCAAGCCGACCTTCCCAAGCACACAGCTCGGTTATATAAAATGTGGCTCTTGCCAAAAATGCCCTGATTGTGAAAACACAATATACTCAGTAGATGCTTTCAAAGAAAAACCGAATGAAAAAACCGCAAAAGAATACCTCACAACCGACGAATATTTATGGAACTCCGGCATGTTCGTCTGGAAGGCAAAGACAATTCTGGACAATTTGGCAAAGTTCCTGCCGGAATCTATCGAACCTCTCCAACAAATCAAAACCGCCTGGGCCGGCCCAGGCCAGCAGCAAATCCTCAAAGAGCAGTTCGTCAAATTGCCTAAAATCAGTATCGACTTTGCAGTTATGGAAAAGGCCGAGAATGTTTCCGCGATAAAGCTGGATTGTCGCTGGCTCGATATAGGCTCTTTCACAGCACTGGCGGATATTATCAGCTCTGATAAAGACAACAACATCGTCGTAGCCGGTATAAACGAGCTGCTCGGCTGCAAAAATTCTATCTTTGTTACCGAAGACACAGGCCACCTAATAGCCGCAATCGGCCTGGAAAATATAGTCGTAGCTCACAGCCCTGATGCCACGCTGGTCTGTCACATCAGCCAAACCGACAAAATAAAAGAGCTGCTTGACCTGATAAATCAGCACGGAAGAGAAAAATTCTTATAATCAACATAAATACAAATGAGATATCTCGCAATCGATTATGGCACTAAGCGTACTGGTTTGGCAATCTGTGATTCGGCTGAAATCATCGCTTCACCCTTTGCTGTAATCGAGGGCCAAAAAGAGCTGATAAAAAAGATTGCAGATATAGTCGAAGAAGAAAACATCGAGGCCATTGTGCTGGGATTACCTTTGAATATGGATGACTCCGAAGGTGCCCAGGCAAAACTTGTCCTGAAATTTGCTGAGCAGTTAAAACAACATATTAATAAATCCATCCACCTCCAGGATGAACGCCTCAGCAGCTTCGGGGCCGAGGATAAGTTAGCCCAGGCCGATTTCCCAAAAGGTAAAAAAAGAAAAAAACGCATCGATGCCGTTGCTGCTTCAGAAATCTTAAAGGCCTTCCTTGAGCAAAAAAACTCCTAATAGCTTTCCAAATACAAAAAATTAGCTGTTTTTAAGCAAACAATTGCAGATAACAGACCTTTTTGTTCTTGACTCATTACTACATTTTTATTAAAATAAACAATTATTAGAGGAGGTTATAATGTTGAGTAAGGCTGATAGTAACGAAAAAAACCATTCTAATACAGAACAAACCAAAGACCGTATTTTACGAGCAAAGGATATTATACCAGGTGAACCAAAAGGCAATTCGGAAAAAACCCCCAAATCAGCTAAAGACCGCTCAAACACCAAGAATGCCGGTAACATCCCTCAATTTGACCTGGCCGAAGAGATTTTGGCAGAACAGAGAAAAATAACCGCATTAAGGAGAACGGCTCCCACCCAAAAAGTTGAAACTCCGAACAATTACCAACAAACCAAGCCAACCGGCTTTACTATTGAACAGCTACAAGCCCTGTTATCGCAGCAACAACAAATCGTTGCTGATATTGTAGCAAGGGATATCGAAAAGCTATGCAGCGCTAATATTACTAATTGATACTGAAAGAACAGGATAGTCAAAATGCCATCTGAAAAAAGAAAAGACAATCATTCGACCCGTCCAAAGACAAAAAAACACTCCTCACACCATAAAAGCCATCGTTGGATAAGGTTTATATTCCCGGTTACCGGGCTATTGGCCCTTATATGGTTCCTGGTGAGAGTAATACCGAAGCCGTCAAGAGCCACGTACCCCTGCCAGCGGGTAGCGTTCCCGCTTGCTTCGAGCTTTATCATCTGGCTCATGGGCATAATCGGCTCAGTCATAGCATATCGCAAAGCACAAAAGTATGTGGCCAAGGCGCGTTACGCTCTGGCGGTTGTATGCATAGTTATTAGTATCGGTTTTATCTGGATGGCTTCGAACAGCACAAATGAGAATCCGGCTTATGCCCACGAGCCAATCGTCCCCAACAGCCCGCTCGGCCAAGGCAAAGGGATTTACCCGGGACGGGTTGCATGGATACACGATGCCAATGCCGCCAACTGGCCCGGCTCGGACGGCGACAAGACAGGCCCATTCTGGTATGAAGACACCTGCACTGACCAGGAGGTTGTTAATGAAATGCTCTCAAAGGCGCTTCGGGCCTTGACTGGCAGAAGTAGCGATGCAGATGCGTGGGACACGATATTCAAAAACTTCAACCAAAGAATGGGTAAGGGGTATGTTGGCTACACGGCAGGTGAAAAAATAGCAATAAAAGTCAATTTCGTATTGATGTATAGTGTCAACGATGGAGAGAAACCTGGTAGCTTCTGGGACTGCCGTCTTGACCAGATTGACAACTCGCCCCAGCTCGCAAGAGCGCTTCTAACGCAACTAATCGACTTAGCAGGTGTTAATCCCGGTGATATAAGCATAGGTGACCCTACCCAGGGTATGCCCAATTATTGGTACGATATAGTTGAAGATGAATGTCCGGGTGTCGTTTATCTAACAAAATCGGGCTACTCCTTGTACGGCAGGACAAATGTAACCCAAGACACTGATGCACCGTTCTATTGGAGCGACCCAGACACCTCCCGCACAGAAGGCAAAACTCAGGACTATATCCCGACACACTTTTCCCAGGCAGATTACTTTATAAACTTCCCAATCCTTAAAAGCCACAATAGCGCCGGAATAACTGCCTCCGGCAAAAACCACTACGGCTCTTTAAGGATACCTACAGAACCGGGCTATTATAATATGCACTGGACCAGGCCACATTGTGCGGATACTCCTGTGTTACCCGAAGTTCCGGGGATAGGACATTACAGGGCTAATGTTGACCTGATGGGACATCCAAAATTAGGCGGCAAAACCATGCTGACCCTGATTGATGGTCTCTACTCCGGTCGAAGCTGGGACTCTCGACCAATTCGATGGGATATGGAACCATTCAATGGTGATTGGCCAAGCAGTATCTTCCTGTCGCAGGACCAGGTTGCAGCCGACTCAGTGGCCTTCGATTTTATGGACAACGAATGGGATGCAAGCCCTACCAACATTAATGGACACCCGCAGATTTCTGGAACAGAAGATTATCTGCACGAGGCGGCTCTTATACCTGACCCCTGTTCCGGGGCAAATTATGACCCCAATCACGACGGCGGTCTTACCGAAAGCCTGGGTGTGCACGAGCATTGGAACAACGCAACCGACAAACAGTACAGCCGAAACCTCGACCCGGTTAACGGAACAGGTATCGAACTGGTAACCGAACCAGGCGTTATCGGAGATTTTTATAGAGACGGGATTGTGGACTTTAAAGATTTTGCCGTTTTCGCTGCTGCGTGGGGAAGCAGTCCCGGCGATGACAACTGGAATTCCGCCTGTGATATATCGGCGCCCACCAGCGACGGTATAATCGACGTACTTGACCTCGCCGAATTCTGCGACGATTGGCTAAACGTTACTGTCGCCTGCCTGATTCAACCGGGAGCAACACTGCAGGAAGTCTATGCTGCGTCCGGCATCTTCTTTGAGGGACCAACATGGGACCCGGCCAGCAATAAGCTTTTTTTTTCGAGAAGAACCGGAATATATCAAATCTTACGGCTTGACTCACCCGGCAGCGTAACAGTCTGGATGAACAACACGCCCCAGACAAACGGGACGTTTCTTTCGCTGGAAGGCCGACTGCTCACTGCCGACGAAAGCCCGAGGCAGATATCGAGTCATCGCATCGACCCCGGCGGTCCGGGCGATTCTCAGATACTTGCTGATTCGTCGGACGGCTTCTCAAAAAAACCCAACGACCTCTGCCAGTTGGCTAATGGAAATATTTACTTCACCACTCCCGACTGGGGTGCCGGTCCCACTAGCCAGGGAGTATATGTGCTCGAACCCGACGGTACGGTAACACTGGTGAAAAACGGCCTGTATCAGCCAAACGGCGTTATCGCCTCTCTCGACGGAACTAAACTCTACGTTGCCGAAAGCAGTAGCAGTAGTAATCCCAGCAGAGAACAATGGTGGATTTTTAACATTAATACCGACGGCACCTTGGACGCCGGCTCTGTGTTCTTCAAACCGACAAGTCCGCCAAATCCCAGTAATGTCCCTGATGGCATGACCATTGACGAGCTGGGCAATTTATATTTCAGCGGCTTGGGTGGCGTCTGGATTGTCTCCCCGCAAGGTGAACTGCTGGAGTTCATTTCTGTGCCGCAATCAATTTCTAATGTTACCTTCGGCGGGCCGAACGGAAGAACACTATATATGACCTGCCAGGATAAAGTTTACAGTCTGGCCATGTGCGTCCGCGGAGGCAGACCTTAGAAACCTCTCTCTACAGGTGTGTTTAAAATACCTTATTGGCAGCTTATGCAGTATTTTCAGCAAAAAAAATGCTCGCCCGGTTATCTTCTTGCATTCCTCACTTTTCATGTGTAGATTACCGCTTTGATGCTATTTGGAGAGGTGGCCGAGTGGCTGAAGGCAACGGTTTGCTAAACCGTCGTAGGG
>CAYSJK010000015.1:19284-20676 GCA_964431375.1 uncultured Pirellulales bacterium | reverse complement strand
TGTAAAAAAGAAAAACAACAAATGGTAAAGCAAGTGCAATAAAACCAATAAAGCAAATAAGACTCTCCGCCAAATAAAGTCTTTTATGAAGATAGAAATTATATCCCCATGCTCCAATAAAGGCCAAACCCACCACAAATACTCCTTCGGGTTTTGATAATAAAGCCCCTGCGCATGCAATACCTAAGCCAAACCAAGGCCAGACCTTGCCCCCCAGGGTCCTTATCGCACACCAGATACCAAAAGTAGCAAATAAAGTTGCATAGGCTGCATTGAATGTTGTTGGATTGAAAGTATAAGAGTTCGTCCAGGTAATTATTCCAAATAGAGCAGGACCAAAGACACGGGGCAACTCTATATCACGACATATAAGCCACAAGAACAATAAATTCAAGAAAAACACGCCCAATGCTACAAAACGAAGGATAGTAAAAGTGTTAAAGAAAGGTATCTTTATAATCCAGGAATTCAGGTAAGGAGGCAATGGTCCATACAGAAAGTTAAAATCCCTATAAATAACTTCTCCTTGAGATAAACGTATAGGCGTGACAAATTCTCTATGAATATCGTCATTAACTAAGGCGAGATTTCCCCAGTGTGACCAATTAAAGTAGATTGAGATAATTAAGACAATTGCAGATAAAAAGAGCCAAATAATCATCCATTTGACTTCTATTTTTCTTGTTAGCAGGCAGGGTAAACTGAATAATTTTGCAGAAGGTATTTTATCTTTTTCAAGATATTCTCGATACATATCAACCATGGTTATTCCTTTATAAAGTTATACCTTAGTATAATGCTTTTTTAATTCCTTTGGTCTTCTGTATGTAATAACAGGATTGAATTCCCCCATCTTGATAACTGGAGATTCCACTACACCTTGTTCCAATGAAATCTTAAAGCTGGGCGAGCTCTCGCTAATATGACACTTTATAAGCTCAACAATATCTTTTGTTGCTTCAAAAACAGATGATACAGATATACCTTCTACACAAGCGTTATCACCTTCACAAGGAGGAGAATCAGCATGATATAAGCAGGGAGAACAATACACCGGCTCATATATTGTCCTATGAACACCACTGATTGGCCCGTAATGCTTTGGGCTTCCAGGACCCCATATAGAAACAGTTGACGTTCCAAGCGCTATAGCTAAATGAAGTGGCCCTGAATCATTTGTAACCAACAAAGATGCTTTCTCAATCAAGGCCAAAAAAACGCCCAAGCCGAACCGACCTGCCATATTTAAAATATTAGTGCGTGCCTTTGGGGACAGCTTATCATAAAGTTCTGATACGTATCCAACCTCATTTGATGCACCTGTCAATAAAAAGACAAACTCAGGGAACATCCGAGAAGAGTGCTCCAGATACTTAATCCATTTCTCTGCAG
>CAYSJK010000015.1:0-19184 GCA_964431375.1 uncultured Pirellulales bacterium | reverse complement strand
TTTTAAAATATAACCAGGTTACAGCCATAAGCATTACTACAAATGGAAACTGCACATCGATTCCTCCTCCATACAAAGTCAGATTCTCGCCGGTAAAAGAACTCGCTATAAAAATAACGACAAATGCCTGCATAATCAATCGCAGCAATTCATCTTCTTTGGAAAGAACTGTATTTTTTCCAAGAAGTGAAAATTGCTTGAACATGGCAGAAAAAATCCATATTACAAATACTACACCAAGGATTCCCATATCATGACAAGCAGTCAATAAATCATTGTGCAAAGATACACCTGTTTTATACATTACCCTACGATGCCATCCTCGACCAAGTAATAACAGCTCAGGTTCTTCTTCTACAGCCTTACCAAATCTAAGTAAACACAGGTATCTGCCGCCTAACGAAGTTTCAGAGTATCCTTCTTCAAAACCTACTGCCCTTAAATTACTATAGGTTTCTCTTAATCCGTAAGAAACATTATCCTTTTGTTCCCCACTTGCAAATTGATTTAGAGACCAAATACCCATCAATATTGCTATGAGACCGAAAAAGAGAACTTTTGCATTAGTCATAAAATTTCGTTTTGCTTTTATGGCAAGAAATATCAATCCCAAGCCCAATCCTACAAATGCAGTTTTTGTTCCTGACATTAATACTGAATCGATACATAAAATCAACAAAACAAACAGCAACATCTTTAGATATAACGGTTTAAAATAAATAAGTGAATACAAAAGGATAAAAAAGTAACCGGTGAGTAAAACTCCCCATGCGCCAGTATTGCCATATAAAGAAAATCTTGTGTACCAGCTATATGGGTCATAAGAACCTCCTCTGACAATATTTTTTGGTATCAGCCCATGGGAGATTAAGAAACTTAATGTAACTGCAAAAGCCGCTACTACTGGAAGGGACAAAAACAGATTATTCCGAGTTTTTTGACTTATTCTCGCGTCCGTTAAAATTATGTATCCCACTACTACATGAGCCAACTTAAAAAGCAAAGGACAAAGACCTTTTAATCCGGTGGCAGTTTGTAAAAAAGCAGTAGAGCTTATATCCTGGTAACGGGGTACCAAAGAAAAAAAGGCAATGAAAACATAAAACAAAAGAGGTTTTGTCAATGGAGCAATAGAAATTCTTTTATCGCTTTCAACAGACTTCTTCATAAGCCAAATTGGAAGGATAGCAGCAAAAACAAGCTCATCCAACCGTATATAAGCTGACAGACCATACCTTGGAGCAAAAACCACAGCAGACTGATATGCAAAAGACAACACTAAACAGATAAGACCTAATTCATAATTTCTAACAAAAATTATAAAAAGGATAAGAACAGGCCAAATTGATAAGAGACCTAAATCAAGTTTTGAACTGTAAATTGCAGAAACTGCAGCAAAAACTACAACAATCAGTCCCTGTACTAATTGAGAACCAAGCATTCTGCTTAGAATATGTATCTGCGGACAAACAGGGATATAACTTGTCTGAGCTATTTTGGCCAAAAAACTTTACCCAATTAACATTGCAATGCCATCTATTTCTTATACTCGATTTAAGATGTCTACTTCCGTCCGGTTACCACCAGCTCTTCCGCCAAGCCCACCTTGCTCAGGAACCAACCTAAAGGATAGAATAAACAGTCGAGCCATGATGGATAATCAAATGTGGATGTGGACTGCTTCCTGTTCAACCACTGAACAAAACTCAAGGGTAGCCATGAAGAAGGATAATAACCATACACATGAATGTCATTGAATCCTGCTTTTTTCATAAGCAGCTTCAATGACCCTTTTGTAAATAATAAAAGGTGAAACGGTATCCAGGAAGAAATGGAACTTCCTTTCATAACTCGCATACTCAGGCTTCTACCATGCGGCACATAAATTAGAAGCTTGCCCCCTTTCCTTAGTAAATAATAACATTTCTGGACCACTTCTTTTGGATTTGGTACATGCTCTAATGCATTATCAATTCTGATATGGTCAAAATAATCAGAAGGGAGGTCGGCTTTTTGCAATTCACCCTGTACAAAATGCCCCTGAGGCAGCAGGTCTCGGCAAACTTTTGTTGCATCGGCACCGATATCTACTCCCCAGATTTCATAGCCACGCTCTGCAAACTCATAAAGCTTAGCTCCATTGCCACAACCAACATCTAAAAGTCTATTATTCCCCTTGACGGAAGCTTCCACTGGCCAGGAATGAGGACGAAAACGAACTTTACGTAACAGCAACTTCCACTTACCTACAGGCCTTTTGAGTTGCTTTTGAACGATCGCTGTATCTATCCGTCCAGCATTAGCGGTAATATCAGAATCCAGAAGTGAATAGAATTTAATAATCTGGTCCCAGGGCGGCCGATATCGCAGATAAACCAAAGAACACTTTCCACATTTTACATACGTTCCAAAGCAATTGATGTTGTCCCGGCGATTGCGATCACTAAAAAGCTCTTTACAATTTGAGCTGTCGCATAAAGGACACGAATAGTATCGGTATTCAAATCTGTCTATAAAAACCTCTTTATCCCTGACATAAGACACTTATAACTTGACCAATTTACTTCTTTACAGCCTTTTGTGCTAACTCCATGAGAACTTTTCCATAATCCATTTTGAGTAAACTCTGGACTTTGTTTCGTCCTTTTCTGATCATTTTCTCACGAAGACACTCATCCTGAGCGACTTTAATTATTGCGTTAGAAATATCCTCAACACTATAAGGGTCAACCAATAACCCTGCATCTCCGACTTGCTCCGGGTATCCACTTATGTTAGAAACAATGACCGGACAATTAAGGGCCATTGCTTCACAGACCGGGATACTCGTAGGCCCAAGCAATGTAGGAAATATTAGAGCAAGAGCACCCTGAAATAAAGCAGCCATATCATTATCAGGAACAAATCCTAATATATGTACACGATTTGCCAAGCCGGCACGTATTATCTCTCTTTGTGCCAAAGAGTACTCATTATCTTTAAGAAATCCAGTCAACACAAGTTTTATATCACAACCTTGATCCATTACCATCCTAAGAGCAGCCAACACTCTCTCTGTATTTTTATAGCTGCCCCATCTGCCGGGAAGAAATAGATAGCCTCGCTGAATTTGGTATTTATCCATAACCTCACGCACCTTATGTTCCGGCTGAGGAGAAAGATAAAAAGACGGCCTAAAAGGAAGAACGCCGATGTTCTCCAACGGAACTTTATAATATTTTGAAAGGATGTTTCGTCCATGTTTGGAGTCAGCTAAGATAATTCTGGCGTGACGAACAATGCAACGTATCAGTAAATCCAATTTTAATCTTGAATGCCACGGCAGTATTTCAGGAGCTTCCCTCGGCGCACAATCATGAATGGCTACAACAGCAGGAGTATTGGTAATAAAGCTTTCGGTCCCCCAATATGGGTGAAAAATAACGTTACAATCGTGTTCGTCCAGCTCCGCGTAACGCCCCTGCGCCCACGGGTGCAAAAAATCGATACCTGCACCATACAACAACCTAACCAAATATCTTAACATTAACCATCTGTCTTCGGGATGGTCAACATATATGTATTTAGCCCCTGAAAACTTGAAATCCGGTTCATCCATCAATGCCTGATTATCATAAAATACAACCAAATTGTGATGGTTCATAGAATTTTTAAGGGCGTGTAACATGCACATAGCATATTGAAAGTTACCACCTGAGTATCGGCTTATACCAATTAATGACAAACCTATCTTCATTGACCTTTTATTCTATAAGTACAGTTTTCGGCTTTTCTTAAATAAGTTCTACTATATTCGAAATGGCTTCTGTGGAGTTGTGTTACATCTTGTCTTTGTTAACGCCTTATAGTGATTAACCGCCCGATAATTAATCGAACTAAATATCCAATTTGTTTCTTGATATTATAAGCTGTAGGAAGCGTTTTAGGTGCAAATAGCAAAAATAAAGCATAGTAAAAGGCCGTTAAAGATAGTGGATTTGCTCTATAACTTTTCATAAATGCATCTTTCGCGGAGTTTACATCCCCGGCTTCTAAGAACAATTGGCCTGCAATCCGATAGTGCCAACCCAGTGTCTTTCGACCACAATGAGCCAAAATTTCACTCCGATGTTTTTCCGTAATATTATAACGTCCTTTTGCCGAGCGAGCATAATTTGTAGAAACCCTGTCATCAGTATGATACCTATCAATAACCAAAGGCCTGTGGTCGTAGTCAAATTCATACTCCTTGGCAAAAATCATGCACATATCATCTTCGGTCCAGCATATTATATTTTCATCAAAAGAACCAAACCGTTCGAAACATTCTTTTTTCATCATCAAAGTAGAAGTCGGAGCTGGGCTACATCGAGCAAGCACATCTGCATAAACTTCACCACGAATAGGGCGTATCTGACCAGTAACAAACTTACCTTCGGAATTGGTGGACAAAAAGGATACAAATACAACGCCCAATTTTTCAGAGCCTTTTTCGAATAAAGCCACCTGTGTGGCTACCTTTTCAGCAAGCCATTCGCAGTCAGAATCCAGAATGGCAATATATTGCCCACGAGCGACCTTTAAACCTGAGTTTCTGGCAGCTTGCATGCCCTTATTTACTTCGTGCTTTAAATAACGCAGGCGAGAATCGTCCTGCGCTATCCGTTTTACGACTTCCTCAGTTTCATCTGTGGAGCCGTCATCCACAACAATAACTTCAAGGTCATTGTATGTTTGCTCAAGTGCGCTTTTTACAGCATGGATAAGCATGTTAGCTCTGTTGAATGTAGGTATAATCACACTAACCTTAGTCATATATCTATCCCTCTAACGCTTTCATAAAAGAACATTTTTCATGCCTACTTTGATATTGATATCAGCGCGGAAAAAACTGCCTTATTCCACACTCGCATTTGACTATTGAGCTTCGATTGCTTCTAACGCTTTATGCAAAAGCAAAGATGTACCACTTTTTACCAATTTTGGAATGTCTTTTGGCCTTTTAGAATGAATTTTCTTTAATATAGCTTTTGGACTTAAGGCATTTAGAGAAAGTTCCCTCCTAACATATGTTCTTTGGAACTCTTCCATATCCACTCTATCAAAATTATCTGTCTTAACGAATATTATGTCGCCATAGCTCGACATAATCCAGTTGTTCTGGATTATTTCACAATACATCTTGCTCATGGGTATTCCTATAAATATATTCGGTATAACATATTCAGCGTCGATTTCCTTAACAAACCGGATTGTGTTTTTCATATCCTCCAATGTCTCATAGGGTATCCCCAACATGATTGATGCACCAGCTTTTATCCCCAACTCTCGACACCATTTAAATACATTTTTCACCTGTTCCGGTGAAATCCCTTTATTCATCATGTCCAATGTTTTTTGGTTGCCTGATTCGACACCAAACCATATACTCTCAAAACCGGCCTGACGCATTATTTGGAGAAGTTCGCGATCTAATGTATCAACCCTGCTTTCACACTCTAACGCTATATCCAGTCCTTCTCTCGTGATACTTTCACAGATATCAATTGCCCGCTTCCTATTAACAGTAAAGCAGTCTTCTCGGAAATATACTCCCTTCGCCCCATACTTTTCAACGTGTAGGTATATCTCTTTCATAACATTCTCTGGGGACCTGTAACGGTATTTTCTGCCCCAAATGTAATTATTGGAACAGAATGCACAGTCAAAAGGACATCCCCTGCTTGTATTAATCTGGTCAATTGGTATATTTGTAACGCATTCTCCTTTTCTGGGATACCTTGTTACTGGAACCAAATGCAATGCCGGTAATGGTAATTCATCCAGATTTGCAATTAATGGTCTCGGAGGATTTATTTTAGTTCTGCCATTTTCTTTAAAACAAAGCCCAAGAATTGAATCTTTGGTTTTATTTTCGTTTATTGCTTTACAAAGTTCTAACATTGTGTATTCACCCTCTCCATAAACTACAAAATCCACTTCAGGATATTGTATGACTCTATCATACCTCACGTTAACATGAGGACCACCCATAACAACCGGGACTTGATTGTGAAATATCGTCTTTACACTACTGGCAATTAGCAAGGCCGGATAAAGCCGAACACAATCTAAAGAAATACCTACTACATCGGGGTTGGCATCTCTGATTTTCCTCGAAAGTTTTTCTTCGGTTAATCCCAAAAGGTTGTTATCAAATATCTCAACTTCAAAACCATTATTTTCCAAAACCGCTGCGATGTACATCAAACCTATCGGCGGAGTTAAGACCTTTCTCCCAAAAGGTGAACCTTTCGGTTCCTCAGGTTGTATCAAAAGTATCTTCATTTTGTTATCTTTCAAAAAAACGTTAAAGAGAACCTTTTGTTTCAAGCATTAACTGGTTTTTCATAAGGCAGTTTAAGAGCTTCCTTAATCAGTCCAAAGATTCTGTTTAAAAGCTCCCTCTCAATTGCCCACAGTGCAAACATATAGCTAATAACACCCAAACCAACTACACCAAATGCCTTGAACCATACATTCATATCTGCTGAGAAATTCGCAAAGCTAAGGATCACAATGCTCATTATAAAGGATGCCAACAATGGAGACCTGATACATTTTCCCAGATATGTAAAGGGTAATCCTAAATATCTGTGAGCAAAATAAATATGCAAAAATTGAGCAACAACAGCAACCCCAATTCTTGTCATACAAAATACAAATAATCCATAAGGAGCAGCAATAATATACACGGGTATATAATAAACAGCCGTTAAAATTTGAAGTTTTGTATTAACATCCGGCCTTCCAATCGCCCTGTAAACCTCAGGATTAATGCCGACAAGCCAACCAAAACCATTTAGAATCCCTAAGGATAGTATTACGACTTCAATACCTTTCCATTTGTCGCCAAAAACCGCCTGTGATATTGTGCCAGCGCACAACGCCAAACCTACACCCATGGGAATTGACACGGTCGCTATCATTTGATTGACATTCAAAAAAGTCTTTTTAAGCTGACCAAAATCTGATTGGAGTCTTGAAAAAGTGGAATAAAGAACCGGGCTTAAAGGATTAAAGAATAGTCCAAATGCAAACATCACAAAGCTGAAACCGAGTCTATATATACCTAAATCCCCAATACCCATAAAATGACCCAATATTATCGCATCACCCCAAACAATTACCATTCCGAGAAGTCCCTCTGATAAAACCCAAAATCCAAAACTCAATAACTTCTTTGTAATTTTTTTATCGAAGTCAAAAGTCGGCCTCCAAGAACTTATCATCCAAAGAATAAGAACCTGATATACAGACCCTGCCAAGTACCCCCACACAAGCGCCCACACTCCTTTTCCTAATAATGCCAGGGGAATAGAGACTAATCCTGGTATCAATGAAACACCAAATTTAACAAAGAAAAGGCGCTTAAATAAAAATCCTCTTCTCAAAAGAGAAAAGTGAGTTGAGCACAACGCATAAATAGGAAGCTGCAGACATAATACTCTTAATACATTTACAACTGAATCACTATGAAAGAAATGCCCAATAACAGGGGCAAATAATAAAATCAAACAATAAGCAATTAACGATAAAGCAAAGTTGATCCAAAAAACAGAGTTTGCTGCTTTCTTTAATTCCGTTTCCCTTTGGATCAAAGCTGCATCCAAACCCAAAGTTTGTATTGATTGCAATATCCCAATCGTTATCATAGTGACTCCAAGAACTCCAAAATCCGATGGCGTTAGTATCCGAGCAAGAATTAGAGTAATTAATGGTGAAATTGATCGAGAAAGCAGCTCTCCGAATGATGACCATTTTACAGATTTTAATGCTTTTGATTTTATTTCAGTAGTATTCAGAACTGTATTCATTCTATTCGAAAGTCCCCCCATCCTTTCTAATATAGCACTGTTTCGCTAGTACTGTAAGCACTTGTATTCAGGATACTTATGACCATATCAGCCACTTCATTTATCTGCTTTTCCTTCAATGTCAATCCCGATGGTAAATATAATCCCTGCCTTGCAATCATCTCAGCAACGGGATAACGCTCATTTTTAAATAAGCCCATTTTATGAAATACTGGTTGTTCGTGTATACCAAGAAAAAATGGACGAGTATCTATACCGTGTTCACGCAATCGCTCCATAAATTCTATCGCCTCCATACCAATGTTCTCTTCCAACACTACTGCATACATCCAATAAACATTTTTTGCCCATGGCTCTTCAACGGGAAGAATCAGTCCTGGCACATTATCAAGTTTCTCACTATATGTTTGCCCAATCCACCTTTTCTTTTGCACCAGTTCATCAATCCTTTCTAATTGAGCAATACCAATTGCGGCCTGGATGTTGGTCATTCTAAAATTATGTCCTAATTCTGTATGATAAAAACGCCTATCCTGCCTGAAACAGAGATTTCTTAAAGACCTTGCCTTCTCTGCAAATTCTTCATTGTTTGTAAGCACCATCCCTCCTTCTCCGGTTGTGATAATTTTATTGGCATAAAAACTAAAACAACTTATATCACCCAAGCCACCACATCTCTTTCCTTTATGTTCTGCACCATGCGCTTCCGCAGCATCCTCAATAACAGTCAGATTATATTTTCTTGCTAATTCCCAAATTGACTCCATATCGCAAGGATGACCATATATATGCACCGGCATTATTGCTTTTGTTCGAGAAGTTATTCTTGACTCAATTTGAGAAACATCCATTGTCCAGGTTCCGGGGTCAGCATCCACAAGGACTGGTTTAACTCCATTATAAATCGCCGCCAAAGCACAGGAAATTATTGTAAAGGTAGGCATAATAACTTCATCACCAGGCTTTAAATCCAGACAACCGATTGCAACCTGCAAAGCCGCTGTCCCATTACTTACAGCCACACCATATTTCATACCACAATATTCAGCCCATCTCTCCTCAAAGTCTCCTATGAATTTGCCGGCAGAAGAAATCCAGCCGGTTTTCAGACACTCGGCTGCATATTGAAATTCCTTAACGCCGAGCAAAGGCTCGTTGACAGGTATCATATTCTACCCCTTCGATTAATTCTTTATCGTTATCTTTTCCCGAATACGGCCCCTGTTTTACTTCTATCATTTCCGTATCTTCGAGCATCTCGAAACCATGGCCACCGGAGCAAAGAAAAATTACATCGCCTGAATATAACTGCCTTGAAGCTATATATTCCTTGTTAGTAGTATAAAAATTGACTATTAACGCGCCCTTTTTGATAAATAACACTTCCTGGGTCAAGGTTATCTTCCTGTGAACTTCCTTGTGAAGATGCGGCTTTATTACTCCATCTTTTTCATAAACGATATAACCCAGTTGCTGTGAAAAATCAGGAGGACTAAAAAAGGTGGTTTGGGCGGGCGTGTAATTTGCCCGTAATATGATTGCAACCAATTTGTCACTATGTCTTATTTCTTCGTAATCGTTATTTTGCATTATTGCTCCTATTTAACTCTTGCCACAACTGCCATATTCCAATGATTCTCAGTAAGAGAATCTTCTAATTCAAGAAAAGGACAAAATTTTACATCCCGGAAACCCGCTATTTTATGGAAATACTTAATCTCCTGTGGAAATAGATATCGCATTAGATGTGATTCATTAGTCTCACTGACCAAATGACCGTCACATATCTTCAATACTTTGAATCTAACCTCCACAGTATTGGTCATAACATTGAGCACAGGTTCAGTAAACCGTATTATTTTTTCTTTATCATTTAATTTTACCTCTTTGACTCGCACAGAAGGCCTCTGGGTAAGAACTGCCGAACCATTCCAGCAATCGAAAAGAAACACTCCCCCTGGCGCCAAATGATTTCTTGCTACTTTGCACACATCTGAAATGTCTTTGTTTGTAATCTGATAGCTCATAACCGCAAACATAGAAATTACTGCATCATATTTCTCCTGAAGATTAAGATTCCTAATATCGCTTTCAATAAATTTTACCAAAAGATTTCTGTCGCCTGCTTTCCTTCTTGCAATATTTAGCATTTGCTTTGAATGATCTACACCTACAACCTCATAACCTCGTTTAGAGAGAATCAGAGCATGCCCTCCTGTCCCACAACCCAAATCTAAAATACTTTTTACTTTTACAGCATACTTGTTAAAAACAGACTAGATAAAATCACATTCTCTTTCATAGTTCTTGTCCTGATAAAGATAATCATAGACACCAGCATATTCTTCGCCGAAAACAGTCACCAAATCATCCTTTAAAATCGTTTTTTCAATCTCATCTTAGAGTCCGGCTTTAAACCTTCTCATAGAAAATACGCTAATCTTGCATCATATAACTACAATAAATATTAATTCTTCCGGAAAGTAGTAAAAGATTAGCGATTAGCATGCTCAACTAATTGACGTTTTTCTGCAAAATTACTTCTTAATTCCACCATATTTTCTTCACTTCCATTATCAAGCACAGAAGTTTTATCCGGCAAACGCGTAATGCCATGTTCCTCAATCAGTCGAGCAAATAATGTCGCACGGCGACCAGCAGATTCGAGAGAACCGTTAGAGCAGACATTAACTTCTAATCTCAATGGTGAACCAGCTCGGCGGTCACGAATGGGCAATGTCATTTTGACGATGTTGTCTGTCTCTTTGCTTTTGTTATATTTTTCCCATGTTAATATTTGTTTAGTCCCGTCACGTTTAGTTAAAGGTAATGAGCTGCTTACAAAACCCATCACATCGGTTGCTAAACAGACTGCCTGCCACCATTGGTCAAAAGTCCCGGCCTGCTGGAAATGAAGTTCGGTCTTTTCAAAAGTTTCTATTTCCTGCCTTTCACTGCGAGAAATGGAATATTTATGTTTCAAACCAACCAGTATATCTCTCAGCCTAACAGCGCCGACAAAACGAAAGACTAATATTAATAGAAGAAGTACACTGAAAAATATTGCAACACCACCGACATTGCGAGTCAGCATCATAAACATCCCCATCCCGGCGGCCATTGCGGTCAGAAGGTGCATAATAATTACCACCTGACGCTGGTGCAGCCCCATATCAAGTAATATGTGATGCAGATGACCACGGTCCGGTGACATTATACCTCGCCGGTTAAGATATCGGCGCATCATGCTAAAAATCGTATCGAATATCGGCAGTCCAAGGGCAAGCGATGGAAGGGCAAGGGCCACTATTGCCCTGGATTTCGTCGCACATAGAACGCTGGCTGATGCCAAAACAAAGCCCAAGAACATACTTCCACAATCACCCATAAAGATTCGTGCCGGATTAAAATTAAAAAACAGAAATCCGGACAAACTGCCTAATAAAGCGAGCATAAGCACCACCATCAAAGGCTGGCCAATGTCAAATGCAAAAACCGCAATTACTGCACAAACTACCGCCGAAATACCTGCTGCAAGGCCATCAAGACCGTCTATAAGATTAACAGCATTAGTAATAGCTACAATCCAAAGAATTGTAATTGGAAATGAAAACCAGCCAAGATGAAGGACAAACAGATTTGCAACTCCCAGCAAGTCTATCCGAACTCCTGCCAGGCATAGTGCTGCCGCAGCTGCAATCTGAGCCAAAAGTTTATATCGACCTCTTATCCCAAATAAGTCGTCAACAAAACCCACAATAAAAATAAATGTACTTGCTGCTAATAGGGCAACTATCCGGGTCTGCGCTCCGCGAAATGCCTCTCCGATAGTATTGTCCAAAAACAGTGCTGTAATCACCAAGCCAGTTGCTGAAAAGAAAATAGCCAATCCTCCAATCCTCGGAATGGCTGAAGCATGTACCTTTCGCACATCCGGATTATCATAAATCTTAAGCGTACGTGCAACGTAAATCACAATTGGTGTGGTCACAAATGCCAGTAAAGCCGAACAGAGATATGTGAACAGATAAGTTTTCATTACTCAGAGGCCAAATTTCTTCGGTTTAATACTTATATCATTGGCCGATTAGAATTAGCTCGGCGCAAACTCCGTCCCCGTCGGTGCACCGACGAGGAAATTTAGCAATCAGCATCAGCCATCTTCTAATTGTCCCCTAATGAAAGACCTGTGTCTGCACCAGGCTTAAAAACCACTGCGCAGGTTCAAACAGTGCGGGACAAAACATTAAGGCGATTCTATTTCTTGCCCCAAGGCAGATGGATGTACCGAGAGGTCCGCAATAAGCTTCTCGGCCGCCTTTAACTGTGGACGTAGCCGCAGGCATATCCTTGCCTCGTGGATTGCTTCTGGTATTCTCTCCATTTCAGCGAGCAACCTTGCCATATCTAACCGCCAGTAAACCTGCCCATAGTCCAGTACCAGAGCATGACGGTAATATTCTATTGCCGCCTCGTTATCCTGCTCTTTTCTATAAATATTCGCTAAGGATACAAGAGCTGAAGCAGGAGCATCAGGCTGAGAACACTTTGTTTCAAGTAAATCTTTTATTTTCTCCCTGGTTTGTTCTGCAAGGTCGTGATATTGCATATCCTCAAGAACATTGACCACATAGCTTAGACGGCCAATATCATCGCCAGCACTTAAAACAGCCAAATGGGGACGGCTAAGATGATTGATATATATATATGAAACATCCCTGAACAAACTGCCGTCAAGCTGTACCGCCCTGTCAAACTTTTCAATACTATCTTCGGTTTTTCCCTCCGAAACATCAAGGTAGCCAGCGACAAAACATGCTATTGGATCACATGGTGCAAGACGATAACCTTTTCTTACCCCCTCACCACCGGAGTCGTCTTTGAGGATAAACTTTTTGATTTGACCTACTAAGCTATAGCTTGGTCCGTATGTCGGGCACAGTGTACATGCTCTGTGCAACTCGTCAATGATATTAAGAACCATCGGCGTTGAATTCTCAGAAATGACAGGTTCTCTGATATTAGGGTCTGCTGTTCGGCTGATTGACCGCCAACGATAAACACTAAGCCAATGCCTATATCTCACATTCTCCGGCTGATAGTCCAATGCCATCTCAGCATTAGAAATTAAATCCGCATACTCGGCGTCTGTTCCCTGCCAGTCTCTATCTACAAGATTTTTTTCTATATCAATGGCCTTTGCCCAATGAGCTTCAGCAATACGGAAATTATTAGCGCCGATAAGTGCCCATATCCAAATCCCTGATACAACAAGAAGGACAATCGGTCGAGCAACGAATCTTGAATGACGAATCTCGAAATTTCCTTCAGGGGATTTGGTGCTCGACATTCGGTGCCCACTATTCAATATTCGTTTGCGTTCTCTTTGCTGCGCTAAACCTAACATAAGAGCGCAGAATATTGCAGATAAAACGGCATTTGCTGGAAGATGCTGGCCAAAATCGGACAGACTGTGAATCAGTATCGCTAAAATACCAAATCCAAGCCCATACGCCGCCAAACAAATTGGCAAGTTAGTATTCCGAACGTTTCTCAAATAGTTCGACCAGACTATCAGTCCAAAGATTATTAACACTCCAAGGCCGATTAGGCCCATCTCCTCTGCAACCTGAGCATATTCGTTTTCTGCATGCTCGGCTAATTCGGTTATTGTCGAGCGATCGAACATTGGGTAAACCACCGAATGTGTTCCGAGTCCTGTTCCAAATACTGGGAATTTAGTCCATGCAACAGCTATATCTTTAAGTATTTGCATGCGCCCAGCTTCAGCTTCATGGAAATCTCTGAGAGTTGCCAAACGGTAATAGACAGCATCGAAACCTATATATAGAACACATGTAAATGCGATAAGTGCCATAACAACCATTATCCAGCTATGGCTCTTAATAGACCGTTTTGAAGCAATCAGCAATGCGGTAAAGATTATTGCAATAAGCATGCTGACCATACCACCCCGAGACAGAGAGAGAAAAACCGTTGCCGTACCAATACCCATTATTGCAACGAGCAGCCACAAGAGCTTTGCCGAACCTGAGCTTAAGTATTCGAAGATAACTGGCATCGTTATCTTCCTGTCTATAAAAGCCTCACATATTTTCACCATGAGCAAACCAAAGGCTGCACCAATTGATAAATTCATAAACTGACCGTAGTTGCTATGGTTAACGAACGGACCTGAATAGCCCTTGCTGTTTTTGGAAGATATGAACCAGTAGATTTTGCTGTTTCCAAAAAGATTCTGGGCCAGAGTAAGCAAGGCTATGAAACCACCGATTACCGCTATAGCTATTAAAAGGCGCTTTATCTGGTCCGGCCGACGAAAGACGTTAAGAACAACAACAAACACCCCTGCAACCGCCAGCAGCAGCCGCAGGTCATGTTTTGTTGCATATGGATAGAAACTAAGAGGCATTGACTTAAGCAGTATATGAGCGTTGGGCAAATCACCTAATAGCTCTTTTCTTACCGCCACTGTATTTGGCGAAATGATATTGACCAGCCAAGTAGGTAATGAAACAAGCTGAAGCATCGCGATAAGAAAAAATAAACCGACTGGCACGTAGCCCCAGGTCCAAATTAAGCCCTGACCTGGATGGAATACAAGTTTAAGCAGGAAGAATACAACAATACCACCTGACAGGGCAATGACAATCTCTTCGCTCCATGCGTGCACAACCCCAAAAGCAAAAGGCATAAAGGCCAAAAGGCTTATAAGTAGCCATTCGATGGCAGTGTCGAACCTACTTGAAGGAACTTCCAAATTGTCAAGAACCACTCGTGACTCTCTCATCACTACACTTCCTTGTGCCTACAAGACAAGCAGATTTTATATCTTGACCTTCTAACACTCTCAACGGATTCTCAATACAAACCAGCCTGGCAACTGTCTCTCCAAGTCTAATACTGATATGCTCAAAAGCATCTTTCATCCGTGGCCTGCGACTGTCTAAATTATGGGAATCCGTTGCTACAAACGAGACCCAGCCTGAGCTTAAAAAACGCCATGCCGCACTCTGGGCCACAACTCCAAAATCACCAAGCAAACTTGCAGCTGTTACCTGCAGGTGGGCTGAATGCGCCAGCCACTTGAGTAATATCTTTGGTTGTTTTGCAAGAACAGGATGTCGTTCGGGATGTGATATTACAGCCTGAACGCCTAAACAGGCCAATTCGACAAGTAGCGGTTCGATATCTATGAAAACTTGGTGTGGAAGTTCCAGAAGGATATACCTGCCTCCATCTGCAAGAGTTAATATCTTATCGTTTTCAAGCAGTTGACATATTCTTTCGTCCACGCGAACATCGCCACCGGGCATTATAGTCAGAGCAATATTGTTACTTTTCAACTCTTCATTAAGAATAAAAACCGCCTCTCTTATCTGTGCGGCCTCGTTGCAGTCACTGAATCGACCAAGCTGATGGGGTGTTGCTATAACGTTGGCTATGCAGTCGTTAACCAGCCCCCGACACAAGGCCAGCGCCTCGTTAGTTGTAGCTGGTCCATCATCAACACAAGCGAGACAATGGCAGTGAATATCAACATATTTTTCTTGGTCAAATCTCTCTGGCCAAGTTCTTTTTATCCCAATCAGGTTTTCATTAACCGAATCTATCATATTTAGTTAAGCCAAACTCCCCCAAAATAACGCCCCCATAGCTTCGTTCAGATATATAACGTATTACTCTTACCCTGTTTTCTTTTTTCTATCACCGTAGTATCCGGAATAGCCATAGTGACCATAACCACCGTAATATCCGTAACCGGAGTAGTAACCATATCGGCCGTGTTTTCGCGAAACATCATTTACAACTGCACCAAGTAAATGTCCTCCGACACTTAACAGACTGTCCCTTGCCTGCTGGCTGTGTTTCCTCGTAGATTTTTCTGCCCTCAAAACCAACAAGGCTACATCACAAATCGCCGCAAGAATCTGGCTGTCTGCAACCGGACCCACCGGCGGTGAATCTACAATGATACGGTCATATTGCTTAGAAAGGCCATTTAATATTTCGACAAATGTGTCACTGTTAAGTAACTCGGATGGATTGGGCACCTCCGGCCCGCAAGACAGGATATCAAGCCCCTTAACTAATCGTGGTTGAATTGCTTCTTCTAAAGTACACTTCCCAGCAAGTACGCTCGAAAGCCCTTTTTCCTCACTAATTTCGAAAATCTTATGCTGCACGGGTCTGCGAAAATCTCCATCAATAACGAGTGTTTTTTGCCCAGCCTTTGCCATCGCAATAGCCAAGTTACTCACGAGAGTACTCTTACCATCACCTGCGGCCGGTGAAGTAACAAGGATGGTCTTTGCTTCACCCTTGGGTGCGCCGAAAAATACAGCTGTACGTATCGTTCGATAAGCCTCTGCCACAACAGACTTAGGCTCTAAGTGCACTTTTTGGCCACGGGCTATGATGCTTTGGTTTTCCGATATGGTCTTGTCACCACGCAATCCGGGTATGTTGGTAACGCCAGCCTTCATTTTGCTCCTTGGTATGCCGCAAAGTACGCTGGTACGCAATGCTCGATAGGCTGCGGCACGGGCCATAAGAGTTTGCTTTTCGGGCTTCTTTTTTCGCTTAGGTATCACGGAGACTACTGCGATACGTACATTCCGACAGACCTCAGTAACGGTAGTCTTAAGCTTTAGCCAGACCTTCTGACCGTGGGTTACAATAATCCTCTGCTCATCCGTCATCCTCGGCACTACACCAAGGACCGGAACACCAAGGATAGCCGATATTTCGTCGGCGGTTCGCAATCGATAATCCAGCCAGTCGCGAAGTAGGGCCAAGCCGCCGCCAAGCAAAAATCCTATGGCGAGCGCCATCGCCATTATCTTGGTCTTTTGTGGCTTCGATGGCCTATCTGCAGGACGTGCAGCTTCCAGTATGCTGATATTCAATGCGCCCACATCCTCTGTAACATTAAGTTCCTTAATGCGGTCATCAAGAATTTCACAAAGTCTTTCAAGCCGCCGTAATTCCGACTGGAGCGAGGAATACTCTGCAGCCTGAATACCCAAATCCTGTGCTGCTCGACGTTGCTCGTTAAAAGATGTTTGTAGTTCATCTTCTCTCTGCTTTGCAGTTATCCATTTTAGCCGCATAACTTCTATATAGGCATCAGCAAATCCTCTCGTTTTTTTCTCAAGCTGTTGTTTGATATGGTCAATCCTGGTATGTATTGCCTGAATAGACGGATGGTCTTCTGTACAATAGTATTTTGCGTTTTGCAACTCGACTTCTGCCTCTTTCAGTTCGGTTTGCAACTGAGTTTCCATGTCATTGACAAATACACGGACACCCGCAGCAGGCAAAGCAGCAGCGAATTGTTTTATTTTTTCCGGTTCATTCTCCATGCTCTTTGCCGCCTCAAAATCAGCTTTTGCGTTGACAGTTGACAATTGCGCCTCTGTTAGTGAACTGGACAATTTAGACAATCTATCAAAAACGATGTGCCCACCTTTATTATCAAAGGAGACAACTCCGTTCTTTCGAGTAAATTCCAACATCTGCTGAAATTTTTGTGACAATTCCTTATCACGTTTCACCTTTTCCTTCTGTAGGATGCGCAGCACTTCCGAGACAGTAGTTCGCTTGCGAACGGAATGATATCTAATATAGGAATTCACTACTTCGTTTACTACTTGTGCGGCCTCTTCAGGATATGCTGAGTCAAATGATACCGTAATGATATCATCCTTTTTGCCGACACTAACATTCAAACTCCCTTTGAGAAAGGCAACTACGTTATCCATATTCTCAAATATTTTCAGCTTTTTTAACTCAGCGTTGTCAGCTACTTCAGCAACTATAGGAGTTGATTTTATCAATTCGGCCTGGGTGTAAAGATAGTTCGTTGACCGTGTCATAATCCCTTCATATTCATTGATTATTCTTGGACCGGTTTGTTCAACGTACAATCTCGACGTGCTTGTATATATTGGTGTAGCCTTCAAAATGTAAATAAAAGCGGCGACTAAAAACAATATGGTAGTGGATATTATAGTCCACCGATGGTGCAGAACTATCTGTAAAAAGTCACCCTGTGACAGGCCATCATTCTCCACTATCCTTAAATTTGAATGTCCATTTTCAATTACGTTGTTATCCATATTTCTACTTTTAATAAATAATCTTAATATCCTGGATAGCGAGCATCTGCTCCCACCGAAAGATGAAATATATCAGACAAAAATCTGTTGATGCGTGTATGTGGTGTATGACTAACGTATAAGACATCACCTGGTTTTATCATGACATTGTATGCTTTTGCCATTGTCTTATTGTCAACCTTCAAACTGACAGATACAATCTTCCCAGAAGCATCCTGTCTATAGATTTTCAAATAGCGAGGATCCGCAACCATATCGAATCCACCGGCAAAGGCCAGTGCTTCCATCAAGTTATATTGAACATCTGGCGGATATGGGAAAGCACCAGGTTTGTTTACAAGCCCTAAAACGGTCAATACCCTCTCGTTTTCGCCCTGGTACTTCTTAACTTCACAGACCACCATAGGAGAATTTACAACATATTTAGGATAATAAGCACATAAAACTAAAGATTCTATCTGAGCTAGTGTTTTATCAGCAACTGGTATCTGTCCAACAATCGGTAGCGTTATTTCACCATTTTTTGTAACGCGAACCAAATATGGGTCAACCTCTTTATAGCTGTATGATGTCCTTATCAATTTTGTTAAATCAGATGAAATAACTCTTAATTCAGTTGACATCTGAAATTCTAATATGTCACCGGAAACAACCTGATATGGACCAACATGTTTTCCTGCATTTGTTATGCTGTTAACATTTATTTTTGACTCGTTTGTCCCGGCACTTTCAAATGCTGTTATCTGCTCCGGAGTTGATAAGGTTGGACCACAACCACTAACACAAAAAAGACATATTGTTACAGTAATTACAATTTGATAATATCTGCACATAATCTACTGCTTTTTCACCAGTTTTCTCCTCACTTACCAACCCCAATTAGATACTTTTTTTAATTCTGAATTTCCCTATCGGCTTGAATGCGACCAGAAGATTAATTTTATTGGCCTTTTTAACCTTCAGATTTATTATCTTTTTAACTTTTAACAACAAAAATAGATTCTTATATCCGCATTATTATTACTGAAATACACATTATTATTGGCAATTCCTTGTTTATCGTCAAAATTTAGTATGCCCTTTTTAGTATTCAAAGACTTAACTTTATAGGTAATATTAGGTCAAAATTTTTAAAGCATTCATTTACCTTCTCTAGAGTCCTAGAAATTCTGCATTATTACTTTAATAAGCTCAAAACAAAATTCAA
>CAYSJK010000014.1:0-21307 GCA_964431375.1 uncultured Pirellulales bacterium | reverse complement strand
CTAGTACTTGGGCTGTAAACACGGAAACAGCTATTATTTACGAAATCAATGCAGGTCCATCCGGAATTAAGGATATCATGGCGAATATCGCTATAGACAACGGAGTCTTTGTCTGGCTCGATGGCATCTATCAATTCGGCGCTTTAGCACCTGGACCCGATATTGAATGGGAATATAGCGTATCACTGTCTGACTTGGATCCGGGTACTCACTATCTACAGATTCTAAGAGAGGACCATGGTGGCGCAACTGGTTTCAGTATTCAGGTAACGGGAATTCCCGAGCCGGCCACGCTTTTGCTGCTCGGCCTGGGCGGACTGATAATAAGAAGATTAAAATTCAAAAATTATTAGCTTTAATTTTGGTTCTTTGCCTGACCTCTGGTACAACGGATGCAGATTTGGTATCGCGATGGGAGTTTGACGAGAGTAATGGAAACATTGCTTACGATTCTGCGAACGGAAATCATGGGACTATCTATGGGGCAACCTGGACAAGCGGTATAATCAATGGCGCGTTGAATTTTGATGGTCTTGACGACTATGTTAATGTAGGCGATAATCCAAGCCTGGATTTTGGTGACGCTGATAGTTTCTCAATTTGCGCGTGGATTAAATATAGTGGCACAATGGATGGAGAAAGACATTCAATTGTAGGTAAAAGAAACCATGATGGTAACGCCTGGCAAGAGGGCTATGGTCTCTGGGTAACTTTCAACAACCTATATTTTCATATAGAAGATACGTCTAATACATATGTAGGAATATTTGGAAGTACTTTAGCCGCAGATAATAAATGGCATCACGTTGCAGCGGTTAGAAATACAACAGAAGACAAATTATATTTATACATAGATGGTAGTTTTGATGCAACACCGGTTGAGGATACTACAACAACCACATTAAGTGGAAATGAACCACTTACTATAGGTCGCAGTCACGGGGATAATTATTTTACAGGCATAATCGACGATGTGCGTATATATAATCATGCACTATCTGAAAACGAGATACGGGAGTTGATTCCTGAACCAGCCACGGTTTTGCTGCTCGGCCTGGGCGGCCTGACGTTGCGGATAAAAAGAAAAACATAATCTGTAGGGGCGGTTCGTGAACCGCCCTAATGATTTTATGTCCCTCCATTTGGGTTTTCTTCATCCGTCTGCCAATTGGCAGGGTTATCGGCAATATACTGGCGGATTCGGTTTAATTCTTCTTCGTTGCGGATGATATGTTCGTAATAATTGCGCTGCCACAGTTTGCCAGCCGGTGTTTTGCGAATGAGGTTGATTTGTTTTGTAGAAACCGTTTTGAAAGCCCCAATTAAACGTGACAGCGGTTTACATTTTTGCGTATTTCTGGTAAGGGCGATTCGCGAATCGCCCCTACGAATAATAATTATTCCATGTAGGTGATTTGGCATCACCACGTATTCGTCCAAGTGCACGTAATCATATTGCTGAGACAACCATCTCCAACATTTATCAACAATACGTCCGTATTCATATAATTGTATCTGCCCGTTTGCAAATTTCCCAAACAGACATTTCTGGCTCTGCGTACAAATCGTAATAAAATACCAGCCGTCCTGCGAATAATCATACTCGGGCAGGCGAATGGAACGGCGGTTATGGATATTCGGCTCATATTTGTGAGACATAAAAGGATTTTATAAAACATCAATCAATTTACAAGAAAGGAAGGGCGGTTCACGAACCGCCCCTACGATGCCACCGCGGCATTTGCTCAGGCGTTACCTTTTCCCACAGGCCTTTCTTTTGGCTGCGGGCAGCGGCCTCTAACCGCTTGTACTTGTGATAGAAACTGTGCCGAAATCGCACATCCGCATAAGCAAAACCTTCGGACACAAGAACCTCATTCAAAAATCTATCATCGGGAAGTTGCACATAGGCCAACAATCTTCCGTAGTATCCCCTTGTGCGGTTCTTTTCGAGGTAAATAGTAACCTGCTTTCCAAGAGTCAATTTGCGAGTAAATTCAGCGGCTTCCGGGCCGAAGTACATTACACCTTTTTGCGGATGTTTTGTCTCCGGTGTGTCAATCCCCCAAAGCCGAATCCTTGTATGTTCGTATTGTTCATCAGGTATATCAATGTCGATAGTATCGCCATCAACAACATTTTTAACGGTAAAGGTTTTGGTGTGATACTTTTCGAAGTCGTGGGTCTTTGGATATTCTTCGGATTTCGGTAGCTGCTGCCATCTACACCCAAAGGGGCTATGGTCAAGCCAGACAAAAACAGCTGCCAGAGCCAGGCACAGAATAATTATGCCGGTCAGCCGGCGTCTGCTCATCGCATAATTGATTTTGCTTTTGTTAGCCACTTAGTCACTTTTTTCTTCGCGGCTAATCTTTGTTTCGTTGCTCAGCTGGTTTATCCAGTTCAAAGGCCGCACTAACTGCATGGAGGGCACGCTCGGCCTGATCTTCGTCCACAACACAACTAATGCGAATCTCACTGGTTGTAATCGAATCGATATTTACTTTTGCCTCGGCCAACGCCCCAAACATCCTGCCGGCCACACCATAATGTGTCCGCATTCCGACTCCGACTACGGATACCTCAGCAATGTCATCACGGACAAAAATGCTCTCACAGTTAACTTCTTCTTGGACTTTTTCTACCGCTTCTTTGGCAGCTGCCAAATCCGAGATTCCAATTATAAAAGACAGGTTTGCCTTTTCAGCACTGATTTCCGTCTGAACGATATCGCTGACAACGACTTTGGCATCTGCCAGGCGGGCGAAAATCTTTGCTGCATTGCCCGGGATGTTATCAACACCGACAAGACCTATCTTGGCCAAATCTTCTTGTATGGTTGCTCCTGAAACTACTACACCTTCCATTTGCGGCACCTCGTGAGTAATTATTGTACCTTCTTTTGCTTCTATACTGCTTCTTACATGAATCTTAACATCATGATTCTTACCACACTCAACTGCTCGAGTATATATGACACCGGCTCCGAGACTTGCCATCTCAAGCATTTCATCGTAACTAATCTGGTCTATTTTTGCGGCGTTCTTAAATATCCGCGGGTCGGTCGTGCGGATTCCGTCGACATCGGTATAAATCTCACACTCCTCGGCCTTTAACGCCGCGGCGAGGGCAACTGCCGTCGTATCCGAGCCGCCTCTGCCAAGTGTAGTTATATTTTCATTCTCGTCTATTCCCTGAAAGCCCGCGACGGTAACAATTTTGCCGCTGTCCAGCTCCTTGTGAATTCGCTCGGCATCGACGCTTTTTATCCTCGCCTTTGTAAAGTCGCTGTTGGTCATCATTCGAATCTGGCCGCCAGTAAAGCTGATAGCATCGTAGCCCATGGCCTCAAGGGCCATTGCAAAAAGCGATACCGACTGTATCTCGCCGGTGCTGAGCAGCTGGTCAAGCTCACGGCTGGGCGGATTTGGATTTAGCTCCCGAGCATCGGCTATAAGCTCATCAGTCTGCTTACCTCGCGCCGAAGCCACCACCACAACCTGATATCCCTTCTTGACCGTGTTAATTACTCGCTCAGCGGCCCGGCGTATCTTCTCGGCATCAGCAACGGATGTACCACCAAATTTTTGTACAATTATCGCCATTACTAATCAGAAGAAATTTTAACTGTCAATTACAATCTATTAAATTCGACTTTTGCAGTCAATTTCTTTATCTTTTTAAGAAGTACTCCATAAATTCAAAACCATTTTCTATTCTAAATCCTGACTTTGCTGCATTGGCCTCGCTGAAAGTGGTATTTAAAATACCGCTGATATTGTTACCTGCTATAGCAAACGGAACCGGCTCAGGCGAGTGGGCCATATTTGAAATGGGTGTCGGATGGTCGGGCATCACCAGAATTCGCCAGTTGTCATACTTTTGAAGCGCTTCAAACACAGGGCCAACAATATATTTATCAATTTGCTCAATGGCCTTTTTCTTAAGCTCGATACTGCCAGTGTGAGATGCCTCATCGGGAGCTTCAATATGAATAAAAACAATGTCGTATTTTTTCAGTGCTTCTATCGCAGCGGAGGCCTTGCCCTGATAATTTGTATCTACAAAACCGGTTGCGCCCGGTACGTTTATCAGGTCAAAGCCAATAAGCTTTGCAAGACCCCTCACCAAATCAACTGCTGTTATAGCGGCTCCCTTGAGCCCAAATCGCTTTTCGAATCGTTCCATCTGGGCTTTCTTGCCCTGTCCCCAAAGCCAGATTGAACTTACCTGATTTTCGCCAAGGTCCTTTCGTACCTTGTTAATATCATGGTCTGCGAAAAGCTGCTGTGAACGAGCCATCAAATCAACAAGTATATCGCTGCCTTTGCCCCGAGGCAGAATCTTTTCAATGGCTTTGCCTATGTGGTCGTGAGGCGGGTATGTTTGTACGTCGAAATCAAGCCCTTTGAAAACCAGCAGGTGCCTGTAGCTCACTCCGGCGTAGAAACGGATTTGTTCATTACCGAGATGCTCATCCAGCTCTTTTATCAACTTGCTGCCTTCTTCGGTGGAGATATGTCCGGCACTATGGTCTGCCATTTTGCCGTCTGCAATAGTGACCAGATTACACCTGAAAATCCAGTCTTCCATAGATAACTTGATATCACGTGCCACCGCCTCGATTGGTGCTCTTCCAGTATAAAAACGCCGCGGGTCATAACCCAGCAGACTCATCTGGGCAACATCGCTGCCGGGCTCCATATCCTTTGGAACTGTCCGCACAAGACCCTGCCTGCCCTGCGTACTGATTTTGTCCATATTAGGTGTTTCCGCAACATCGAGGACGGTCTTGTTTCCTAATTGCTCAAGCGGTTCATCCGCTGCACCGTCAGGAACTATAATGGCGTATTTAGTCGTCAATCCTTGTCCTCCGGAATATCCACTATTCTTATACAAACCGGCTTGCCGCCAATAGCATCAAGTTTTTCCATATCTGCCAATGCAGCCGTGACATTTTTCTGAAGGGTCGGATGTGTTGCGATTACCACCGGTACAGTATTCTCAGGCCCGGTACCCTCATGTTGTAATGCACCGGATATACTTATCTGATTATCAGCAAGTACTTTGCTCCATTGAGCTATTACGCCCGGCTGGTCTTTGCACATCAACCTGATATAAAAACGGCTTACGAGATTATCGATTTTTTTTATCAACGGCTCTACTTCGCTTCTGGATTTTAGATGAACGTGCTGAAAAGTAGTTACTGAATTACCGAGAGCTACATCGATAATATCAGCGACAGCCGCACTTGCGGCAGGCATCATTCCTGCACCTCGGCCGTAGAACATAACCTGACCGACAGCGCTTCCGAATATGCTGATAGCATTAAACGGCCCTTCCACACGGGCAAGTGAGTTGTCCCTGGCAATGAAGGATGGATGAACTCTGAGTGACACCTTGCCTTGTTCGTCTTTTTGCCCAATTGCCAATAATTTCAAAACGTATCCCATCTCACCGCCGTAGCGAATATCGTCTTTCGAAATCCCCTCGATGCCCTCAACAAAAATATCATCGAGTTTAATCTCATATCCGAAGGCAATAGAGGCCAGGATAGCAAGCTTATGGGCGCTGTCGCCACCGCTGATATCGAGTGTGGGGTCAGCTTCTGCATAGCCCTTTTGCTGCGCCTGGGCCAGGACCTCCTGAAAATCTGCGTCTTTGGCGGTCATATTAGAGAGGATATAGTTACAGGTTCCATTGACGATGCCGTACATCGACCTGATTTTATTTGCCGCCAGACCCGTCCGAATGGCTGAGACAATAGGAATACCGCCTGCACAACTGGCTTCAAAGGCAATACAGCGGTTATTTTTGTGAGCGGCTCTGTAAAGTTCATTGCCGTCATCAGCCAGCAGGGCTTTATTGGCAGTTACCACGTTTTTGCCCGCCTCAAGCATCTTGAGCTGGATTTGCTTTGCCACGTCGGTCCCACCGACCATCTCAACGCCTATTTCGATACTGTCATCAGCCAACAATTTATTCAAATCATCGGTAAGAATACCCTCCGGAAGCTTCACCGGCCGAGCTGACTTGGTATCGATATCTACAACGCAGGCAAGCTCGAGGCGCAGACCGGTCTTAGCTGCTATTGAATCTGCATCTTCCAGTATCAGCTTTGCAACACCGCTGCCAACGGTACCAAAGCCAACCAGACCAACTTTTACGATTTTCTCAGCCATAACAACACCCATATTCATTATCTAAGAACGGGAAACCAAATATTTAGTTCCGCGTTATACGCGGCCTTAAAACTACCAATTATAAACTAAATCGTCAACAGTCAATTGGAAGAAATTGGTTGATATGATATTTATATTGTGAAATAATAACTTGCTGTATGAAGTCCTGGGGACTCCTGCCGTAAGGCATCCCTTACGGGATTATGGAGAATCAAATGAAAAAATTACTAATCGCTGCTATATTAAGTGCTCACATTTGTAGCTTCGCACAGGCAGATTTATCCGCCAGGCGTATGGCGGACTTAGCAAAGCGAATCGATAGTATCACCAACCGGTCTTCGCAGACAAAAGTCCGGTTTTCCATTCATATTATAAGGGCTCGCACCGGCAGAACAGTATATGGCCATAATGCAACAATGCCGCTAATACCGGCCTCGAATATGAAAATAATCACAACCGCTGCTGCCCTAAAATATTTAGGCCCAAATTTTCACTATGAGACAAAAATCGGCCTTTTAGATGATACCTTGGTAGTAATTGCAGGCGGAGACCCGCTTTTGGGTGACCGGGTAACGGATGCGCAATACGGCCGAAAGGCCGGCTGGATATTTGAAGATATAGCAGCAGTATTAAAACGCAACGGCATAAAAACTATAAAGGATATTATAGTCGATACCAGTGTTTTTGAGGACCAGCGAGTTCATCCAAGCTGGCCGGAAAAAGATTTGAACCGATGGTATGCCTGTGAAGTATGTGGCCTGAATTACAATGATAATTGCATAGAAGTTACTGTGAAAAATAACAATGGTAAAATACTTGTTTTTACCGAGCCGAAAACAGATTTCTTAAAAATCGCAAACAAGGTTACTCCAATCAAGAAAGGTACGAGCAAAGTAGGTTCATACAGGACTTTGGAAGCGAATAGGATTGTTGTTCATGGTAAATGTAACAAGCAGGCAGGGCCATTTGATGTTGCTGTAGAGAGACCAGCCGCATTTTTTGGATTTATGTTAGCCGAAAATCTCACAAAAGCTGGCATCAAAGTACAGGGACAGCTTAAAGAAAAAGCTTTATTTGACGCTCATAATATGAAAATTGTCGCTCAATATAAAACACCGCTAACCGATTGTCTGGCTCGATGTAATAAAAACAGTCTCGGATTAGCAGCAGAAGCGCTTCTAAAAACCATCGCAGCCAATAATAGTCCGAACAAAAGAACTGGTAGTTGGACAGGGGGGCAGCAGCTTATTTCGCAATACCTGCTTAGACTCGGTATCAATAAACGCCAGTTTTATATCGATGATGCAAGCGGCCTGAGCAGTCAAAATAAACTCAGCGCAAATGCAATAACAAAAGTCTTATTAAATATCTATAAAGGAAGAAATTGGAAAATTTATAAAGAATCTCTTGCAGCAGGGGGGGTAGATGGAACAATCGAAAAATATTTTACAGAAGATAAATACAAAGGCAAAATCCTCGGAAAAACCGGATATATCAACACAGTTAAATCATTCTCAGGCGTTTGTACCACTCAAAAAGGCGACTTTCTTTTCTCCATTCTCGCCAACAACGCCAACGCACAGACCCGCCAAGCCATCAACGACATTGCAAAAGCAATTATCGACTCAAACTAATTCTACTCTTAATCTAACGGCCAGTTATCCGGGCATCGCTCGAGCCAGTGATTTGCAAAGGCGCTGTAATCAAGGAAATTGGCTCTCCCGTTACCATCCAAATTGGCTTCAAGGCCCGAATCGTTCTACAACCATTGGCTACAGAAGGTCTCAAGGTCGTCGAAATCCACTATACAGACCGGCCTGACTTTTACGACAATGTCCCTGTCAAAGTCAGGAAGCTCGATAACCAGCTCGTTGTTTTCGCAATATACTTCGTTACTGTCAATAATTCCGCCGCTTCCACGCGTTGCATAAGCTTCTATGGTATAATAACCATCATTGAGGCCGTTCAAAACGAAATTCACATCATAGAAAGTCCCATAGGGTGTTTGGCCAAACTGGCTGCCAATGTCGTAAATCCAGATATAGGCATGGTCATCACCGGATAAACCAAGAAACCGCAGATAACCGTCGTTGCTGCAGATGCAATTTGCCCCAGGCACCAACCATTGTACAAAAAATTGTCTGAAAATTCAAGCTATTCAGTTACGAAGGCTGTAGTTTGTGTGTTTTGGTGCAAATAATGTTGAGCATTAGGTTAATTTTGGGGTATTACACATCTAATTCCGATTTGTGCTGGATAATAAAAGTCCCTGCCTCCTGTTAACAAAGGAGAGGCAGGGACGGTTCGGAGGAGGGTGATAAGAAGCTTAAAAAGATAAGCGTATTAACATCCCTGTTTTAAGTTAATTTGCTGAAGACTTAATGTTTGCTCCTCCTTGACTTTTATCAATGTTTTGCGATGAACGCTGTTATCTCCTTTAATAATCCATTATATTACAGTTTACATTAAAACAGCGTTTATTGGAGGGTATAACGGCATGAGAGACAGCTTCCTTGCCGCTCCTCCTAAAATCAGGAAACAGTTTACACCTGGTCGGGGCAAATTGTCAAGAAAAAAATTAAAATTCTTGGAATCATCTCACCATTCACTTAATTCTCCGAGCAGCTCCTCAACCAGATCCTTCATTGTCACGATACCCAGGGATTTTTCTCCGCCGGTGTGACTTGTTCTTGAAACCAAAACAATTTTGTGATTCTCACTCTGCATAATATTTATCGCTTCGATAACGGATGTATCGGCACGAAACTTTCTGATTGGTTTTACAAACTTACGTAAATCAGTGAAGTGTTCCGATGATGTCAGCACCTCATAAATGTTTATAAAGCCGGGGATATTTTCGGGCCGACCTTCTATAACTGGTAATCGTGTAAAAGCACATTTCTTTAGTTTGTTCATCAAAGCTGTTTTGTCGGAATTTATATCGACCGTCTCGACCTTGCTTATAGGTATCATCACGCTCCTCATGCGAACCTTTGAGATGCTAATCAGCCGGTTTATGATATCGCTCTGAACAGAGCTGAAAATCGCCTCATCCTGTGTGTCTGCAAAAATTGCTCTGATATGGTGTCTTTGTGCTGTGGTTATCACTGTCTTGGAAGCAACAGCAGACCCGGTTAATCTGCCGAAAATTCCTGACATAAATTTAAGTAATGGCACCGCTCCGCACCAGTTTAAAACCTTGTAGAATGCAAATAAAACCGGTGCAAAGAAAGGCATCAGATAATCAGCTCGGTAAAAGAAAACATTTTTCGGTATCACCTCGGAAAATACAAATAATATCGGCACCGTTATCAACGTCGCAAATAGTTCAGCGGTATGCTCAACCTTAACATGGCTTAACAATAGGTACGTTACAATACTCGTAACAATATAGTGAGTGAGATTATTACCGACTAACATTGAAAGAAGCAGTCCCGTGCTGTCGTGCATAGCTTTACCAAGGACGACAAACGATAATCGCTTTTTTTCAATACCGAGTCTTAAGCGAAGTTGGCTAAGCTGGTATATACCCGTTTCAGCACCGGCAAACAGACCGGAGACAATAACAGTAAACGCAGCGACCAACATTAACACTATTTTATTGCTCATTAGTCGCAGTCGCCTCAAGGGTTAATATCAGGGTTTCGATTCTGCGTTTTAGCACGCGCTCGACGGTGAATTTTAAATTTTTCAAATATGCCACATCGCCGCTTTGGGGTATTTTGCCCAGAAGGGCGGTTACTAAGCCACCAATTGTAGAAATCCTCGTCTCTTCAAAATCAACACCAAACGCATCTGCCCAGTCGTGAATTGCCAGGCTGCCTGCCAATCGATATTCGAAAGGCCCAATCTTCTCAATAGGTTCAATTCCTTCCGTAATCTCGATAGGCCCGAACAACTCTTCTGCTATGTCTTCCAGCCGAACCGAACCTGCAATCCCGCCGTATTCATCCACGACTACGGCTGTGTCGGTACCGGTTTTGCGGAAAAATTCGAGTAGTGATTCAACTGTCTTTTGCTCCGGCACAAAATGGACTTGCTGAACAAGCTTATCGAGTGACTCCGTCGGCTGAAGCAGAAGCTGTCCAAGATAAACCAGCCCGACTATATTATCTTTTCTGCCGACATATACAGGCAGTTTTATTAGATGATTTTTTTCCATCATCTCGCGAGCTGTTTGTGTTGTATCAGTAACACTGCAGGCAACCATATCCACTCGTGGCCGCATAACATGGCGGACTTTGAGAAAGCCGAGCTGGATAATTTCACCCAGGAGTCTGTTTTCGTCAGCGGTGATTAGCCCGCGTTTACGCACTTGTTCGATGAGAAATTTGAACTCACCTGTGCTTATCGGCTGGCGAGCTTGCTGACGTCCCAGTAGCAGCCGCAATGCAGGCTCGACTGTTAAAATTCGTATGACAAATACAACAGGCGCAAGAATACGCAGCAACAGAAATGCCGGCAAGGCGGCTATCTCACTTAAGACCTTGGAATTTGCAAACGCAATAGATTTCGGCAATATCTCGCCAAACATTACCAGAGCAATGAACGTTACGAAGGCAGTGATTGCCGCAGCTCCCGCACCTATTTGCTTTGTAAATCTGACTGTAAGGATGCTGCTGGCAGCGAAGAACAGAACGTTAACCGTCATATTTCCAAGCAACAAACAGCTAAGAAGCTGCTTTGGCTTATTCAGTAATTTCGCCACCAGGTTTTGTAGTTTATGTTTGGATTGCTGAAACAGATGGATTTGCTTGCGAGTTAAATTAAAAAAAGCAGTTTCCGCTCCTGAAAAAAATGCAGAACCGCAGAGGAGTAACACCATCAAAATAATATGGCCGATGTTTTGGTAAACCTGTTCCACCTATTATTCTACCTTACTGTTATGAGAGAAGAATAAAGAACACAACTTAACAACTTATCATAAGGCGTAAGGAATATCAAGTACGTAGCCAAAGCGTAAAATTGAAAAAAGCTGAGTTGGGGGAGGACTAATAGAATAAATCAACACAAATTAAAGACTGTGATTTCGGGTCTTGTGTTTAAGCGTGTTCGGCCAACTCGACCGAGTCCGCGGTTTACATACAGTTTTTTACCTTCCAGCTCATATATGCCTGAATGAAAACGTCTGTGTTTGATTGTCCAGGTGCGCATAGCCGAATACTTGGGTTTTGCCCCGTGCGTGTGTCCGCTCACTACTACATTGGCTGGGAATTCACTTAGATACTCAGCACCACGAGGATTGTGCATCAACACGATGGTTACCTGGTCGGAGGGAACATCTATAAAAGCCTTTCGAGGCTTGAAATCACCAGCTCTTAAATCGCCCAATCCTACGAGCCGCAGTGGTTGACCATTAATGTCCAAGAGGATTGATTCATTGCGTAAGACAGTGACTCCGCTATCTTCCATTCCTTGTATCAGCCGACGCAGTAAATAGTTCCGTCTTGGACCTGGTAGATAACGTACACCATAATCGTGGTTTCCCAAACAGGCATAGACACCATATTGGCTACTGATATTGCCAAGCAAAGCAATGAGCTTTTCCCTGAATTTACCCTGAATATCATACGTAATGTAATCTCCTGTCAACAAAACTAAATCTACATCAAGCTGATTAATCCGCTCAATGCAACGACGTAAATACTCACCGGTAACAGTTCTGCTGTAATGTAGGTCACTGATGTGTGCAATGCGCATACCGTGCAATCGATGAGGAATATTTTGTAGATTTAGGTCTATTTCAACAACTTCAATCCACTCGGGCCTGAGGCCATGGATATCAACCGCACAGCGAGTACAGAAGCCCAATGTCCCCAGAGCCGCACTTTTGAGATAGCGTCCCCGATTAATTAATTCTCTGTGACCTGATAGTTGTCTGATATATTTACGCATAAAGTAGAATATTGCCGGCTAACTGATAGTATTTGATATACGGCTAAAATAGCCGATATGTTCGAATTCTTTTCTTATGTTAATAGCACCAGCCAATCTACAGACATATTCATTTGGAGCTTTGTTCATTATTCTTTTGCTTGGCCTCGGCGGAACTACGTCGAAATTTTCGCTCGAATCTGGTCATTACTTTGTCAAATGGTTTAAATTTACCTCTAAAGAAGCAGGATAACTTGCCTTCAAACAGAAATCCAAAACCTAAAATTTCCAGTCCAATCAACATAAGCCATGAGCCGGGGGAAAAAGGCGTTATTAAAGCTAAAAAACCCAAAACAATCAAAATAATTCCCAATGTTTTTCTGAAAACCTTTTTCATTCCGCCTTAAATACTTAATTATGTTTACTTATTTTACATAGTGGCTTAACTGGCTGAACAATTCTAACTTCTTAGCGATGATATGTCAAGAGTCATCATTACGATTATCAACTTCTCTAAACGAAATTGTTCCCTCGCTCTTTTAATTTTGATAAGAACAGGCGTGCTCAGAGTGACATCTGTAAAGTTTTCTACAGAGCACTTTGAACATTAATTTGCTATATATCCGGGGGATAAAGGGGAACGCTTATGTACAAACAGGGCAAAGATGCCTATCAAGCGTCCCGTGGGAATAAGAGCTGTTTTTGCTATCGGGAATAAAGGACAACAATGAAGCAAATCGAAACGTAGCAAAGAAAAGCAAGTATTAATATAGATTTCTCAACGCTTAAGGTGAGAGATAAGGCGGTAATTGCTGTCATTAAAGCAATACCAATCTCCGAGCCGGCAGCGCCGATGAATGTAGCAGCACAGCCAACATTGAGAGAAGCAGCGGTTACAGTGCTGGCTGCTGAAGCGGCCTTTGCAGGAGCAGTCATTAGTCCGAATAATCCGAGCGCTGCCAGCAGCATTTCCCTGCCGTAGCCGCGGCGAGACATCTGTTTTTTAAGTAAGTGCCTTGCCCGGAAGCACAACACCCTTGCCCGCAGCTCCTTACAGCCCAATGTGCCGGCAATTTCGGCATACGACATCTGCTCGAAGCAGCGCAAAACCAGGACGTTCCTGTACATGAGCTTCAGTTTCGTCATCGCTTGAAATATCGCATCCGAGAGCTCCCTGCGTATCGTGTAATTCAGTCCGTCATCGCAGTCCTGTGAGATATATTCTGATAAACGTTGCTTGCTAAAGGATGATATTTGTATCATATGTCTTTTCTTTCGGTTTCTGAAATGGTGCTGAACCTCACCCATTGCGGTGCGGAACAGCCAACCCCAAAATCGGTCGGTGTATTTTAAATCTTTTAAAGATTCGACCATCTTCAATAGGGTTTCCTGCAAAAGGTCCTGGGACAAATCATGGTTTAGTGTAAGCCGATAAATATATGCAAAAAGTCTGCCCTCTGCCAATTGGGCAAGGTCGCTCATGCTCTGCTGATTGCCAAGCTGGGCCTGCCTGATTAGTTGAGCTATATTCGAATTATCATCTTTACTGTCCACCTACCTTATATAGTCCATAAAAGGGCGAATTTGTTACATTTTTTTGGGCAATTTGCTTGAAATTGTACGAGAAATATGATAAAAACATTAGACACATCTTTTTTAAGCGTTTTTGCCAAAAAATCGCTTTTTAAAAATTTTTGTAACGTTTTCCAGAAATTCTGGACTTTGTTAATAAACAGGTGAAAAAATGGCCTGGTTTTCTGCGTTTATTTAAGGAGGAAATAAATGGGAAAGGAAGGTTTTGATAAACAGCTTAAGATTTTTTATATAATGAGGTGTACTGGCGTTTTAAGAGTTGCGGATAAACTTGGGCCAAAATGCTCGATGTAAAGCCACTGTGAGTTGAAAAACCCAGCAGTCGCCATCGGGTAATAAAATGTGGCTATGGACGCCTGAAATACATTTAAATAAATTATCAAATTTTGTGGTGAAATGATTATTTAGGAGTATTAGCAATGAAATCACCAAATTATCGTTATTCAATTATCACTGTTTTGATAACTCTGACCGTTCTTGTTTTTGCTACAGTTGCCAATGTGCAAGCCGATGTAATCGTTTGTTTCCCAATGGATACAAACCCAGGTTGGAGCACGCAGGGACAATGGAGCTTTGGTGTTCCGTTGGGGAGCGGGTCTCATTGCTATGATCCAATTTCCGGCCATACGGGCACTAATGTTTATGGCTACAACCTTTCGGGAGACTATACAAATTCTATGCCGGAATACTATCTTACCACAGGCCCCGTGGACTGCTCGGCGTACGAGGACGTTACCCTCACTTTCTGGCGTTGGCTGGGTGTGGAGTCTGCATCTTTCGACCACGCGAAAGTGGAGGTAAGCAATAACGGAAGTACCTGGGTCATCGTCTGGGAGCACACAGGGAGCAGTTTATGCGACGGTGCCTGGATTGAATGTATATACGATATTTCTGCTATTGCGGATAGGCAGCCAACCGTATATATTCGCTGGGCAATGGGGCCGACAGACAGCTCCGTCACGTATCCAGGTTGGAATATTGATGATGTCTGTTTACTCGGCGACCCTATTGACGTTCTCAATATCACCCCCACGGAAGGTTTTCTATCCTCGGGAAACGAAGGTGGGCCTTTCAGCCCAAACAGTAAAACTTACACTTTGACGAATGACAGTCCTAACACACTCGACTGGACTGCCGCTGCAACCGAGCCGTGGCTTGACGTTACGCCGGGTAGCGGGACATTGACAGGCGGTGCTTCTACGACCGTGGATGTCTGCATCAATGCCAATGCCAGCGCTCTGCCCGGTGGCCGCTATACCAATACTGTGACTTTTACCAATCTGACCAGCGGTGTTGACCAGGTACGCAACGTTGATTTGCTTATAGGAACAATCGCCTCTATACCTTTTGTAGAAGGCTTCGAGGACGGTCCTATCCTCGACCCCTGGTGGGAGGTTACAGGGACAAATGAATACAGAACAGAAGTTACTACTTCGTTTGAACCACATGGTGGTTTATATCACCTTACGATGGATGATACCATCGACAGCAGCCAATACTCTCGCAATGAACTTACCCTGACGATTAACCTTGATAACTATGAAAATGTGCTGCTGACCTTCTGGTCAAGGGATTTTGGCGATGAACCTCATGGGCCTCCGCCTATACCATTTACTGGTGGGTATGATTTCGACGGAGTTGCTATCAGCGAGGACGGCTACTACTGGTATGAAGTGCAGGATTTGCGAAACCTGTCCTCTACATATATGCAACTAACTGTTGACCTTGACGCTGCCATTGCTGCCTATGGACTCACTTACAATTCCACTTTCAAGATTCGCTTCAACCAATATGATAATTATCCAATCAGCACAGATGGAATTGCCATTGATGACATCGAAATCACAGGTCGATTTAAGGACGATTTGTCCATCACACCAGATACGGGATTTATCTCATCGGGTTATGAGGGAGGCCCTTTTACCCCATCGAGCAAGAGCTATACCCTTACAAATATTGGTCCTAATTCGTTCGACTGGACTGCAGAGTCAACCGTATTATGGGTGAATGTCGAGCCAAATGGCGGAACGCTGCTGCCGGCTGAATCTAATGTCGTGGAAGTCTCCCTTAACGCCGAGGTCAATGCTCTGCCACCGGGCCAATACAATGATATAGTGACGTTCACAAACACTACCAGTGATATTGTCCAGATGCGGGATGTGGCCCTGGAGGTGCTCCCAATTCCTGGCGAGATAGAGGTAATCGATACAATTCCGCCACTAGGCGACCACAATTTGCCTTTTGGAGACGTTTTTGTAGGCTTGAGACGCACCGAGAAGGTTAGAATTGCCAACACCGACCCTGATTATGGGCTTATCATTACGGACATTTCTTTAGGAGGGGTTTCTGGTCTCACAGTGCCGGCTTCGGAGTTGTCTATCCAGTTGCCTGGCGTTACTAGTGACCCCGGAGACTCTTATGTATCGTACCTTCCGGCAGGGTGGGTCGTTCTAAAACGACCAGGCTCGAACCTGGTTATTAAATCGGGATATCGAACGCTAATGAACATCATAGATGTTTTAATGCTTGCCTCTGGTGACGACCCCACGATTATGCGAACGGCCTTAGAAGCGTTTCCAGACATTAACACGGTGGATTATTTCGATTGTTCGTATTTCGCTCCTCAATTGTCTGATTTGATTGGTTATGATGTCGTTGTCATTATGTCTGAATCAGCCTTTGCTGATGTTGTGCAAACAGGAGATGTGCTGGCCGATTACGTTGATGCCGGCGGAAAGGTTGTTCAGGCAGTCGCAACCTTTGCCTATGGCGGAGATTGGGAACTTGAGGGACGGTTTGTAACGCAGGCAGGTTATGAGCCGTTTATCCACGGTGATGCGGAGCTTTTTTCCCATAGTTTGGGCGTTTTTGAACAGAGTCATCCCATTATGGACGGTGTCACCACACTCACTGATGAGTATCCTGTAAGCGTAGCCTTGGAACTTGGTGTTGAATGGGTCGCTGATTGGGACAATGGTTCGGCTTTGGTAGCGACTCAAGGTCAGAGTGTTGTGGGCATTAACATTTTTGTTTTCGACAGGGGTGATTTTACAGGTGATGTGCCGCTGTTATTTCACAATGCGATTGTTTGGCTTTTAGAAGGGACGGTGAGAGGTTTCGAGCTGATAGGGTGTCCTGACTTACCGGTGACGATACCACCGTTGGGCAGCATTACTTTCGATGTGGTTTTCGAGCCGCTGGAGGAGAGGGAATACGAATCTGAGGTGGTTATTATAAGTAATGATGCTGATGAGCCGGACGTTGTAGTCCTATTAAGTGGCACGGGCATCCTTGAGTATCTGGAAATCACCCCCGAGGAAGAATTCGAGTTTTCCGGACATCCTGGAGGTCCATTTATCCCGTCAAATACATCTTATCAATTGACAAACACCGGCCCGGTCAATGTTGACTGGAATGCCGATGCAAACGTACCTTGGCTGGATGTTTCTCCGTCGAGCGGGACTCTTAATCCCTGCGAATCGGCGACTGTAACAATTATGCCGAGTGCACAGGCACGGGAAATGAATGAGGGCTACTATTGCGGTGACCTTATTGTCACGGATATAACTACTACCGTAGAGCTACGCCGGAGAGTGTGCTTGAATGTACATACAGACCCGAAGATTTGGGTAACACCCCAATCCTTTAACGTAACCGTTCCACAGGGGTGGTCTCAGAATGAGACACTGACCATTGGTAACGGTGGAGATACCGATTTAAATTTTAGCTTGAGCAGCCGTGAAATCGATTATTTGCCGCCTGCAAAAACTACAGTGACTGAGATAAAAACAGGCGATGACATGATAGTTCTGGAATGCGAATTTAATGAACCTGCTGTCTATAAAGATAACGATTATGATTGGGTGAGAATAGAAGGGCTGCAACAATACCAACGGGTAGGTGCACCGATTATTCCCGTTCGTCCCGTTGAGGTATTGGTGCCCTTTGGCAAGAAGGTAGTGACTGCCCGGACAATTCCTCTGGATACTTATGACCTGCCGGGCTCATATCGGCTGCCACCGGCGCAGAAGCCCTATCCCCTAAGTTACCGGGGCACAATGCAGCCAACGGAACCGAATCTGGCTATTTACGGTCAGGCAAAGCCCTGGCCGGGGATAAACTACGAACAAGTGACCATCCAATCCAAGAGAGGCTACCAGGTTCTCACTGCAAACCTGTTTCCACTCCAATATGTACCTACTACGGGAAAGATTTCTTACGCGAGTAAATTGCGGCTGGAGATTGAACTGGCAGATTCCATTTCAGCAAATATAGTGAGGCCATCGACAAGGACAACATCAGCATTAAGAACGATGGTAGACAATCCAGATGTTCTGAGGACATATCCTGTTAAAGAGAAATCGGTGCAAAAGCTTGGAGACCCTGAGGCGTTGCCATCCGGTGGTCCGTATCAATATGTAATCATTACCAGTGGGGCCTTAGAGGCTGCGCCAGCGCCGTGGAACTTCCAGGCACTGCGCGATGCCAAAATTGCTTGCGGTATGACAGCGACCGTTGTTACGACCGAGTGGATTTACGCCACCTATGATGGTACGCGGCCGAGCGGGGGTACGGATAATCAAACCAAAATCCGAAATTTCCTAATTGATGCTTATCATAACTGGGGAACGGAGTATGTACTGCTCGGTGGAAATGCTAACATAATACCGGCACGTATGTTTTTAGTTGACTCATTGGTTGGTGATATAGATGAGATGCCGGTGGATATGTATTACGGCTGTGTTGAGCCGCAGGAGTGCACTTTTGATTACGATGCTGATGGCTTCTATGGTGAGCCCACCGATGGCGTAGGTGGCAGTGATGTTGATTTGCTCGCCGAAATATATGTAGGCCGGGCCACCGTGGAAAATGCCACAGAGCTTGAAAACTTCGTCAGGAAAACCTTAGCTTACGATTTAACCCAAAACGAATATCTCTCTCGCATCGCCATGCTGGGTGAATATCTTGGATTTGGTGGCGTTTCAGAATATGCAAAGGATTCAAAGGAACAAATTCGTCTCGGAGGAACATATGACGGATACTCTACCTGCGGTTTTGAAGATCACAACCAAATAAACTTCTTCGACTTTAACACTGTAGATTGTCTGCCCGATGCTACGACCTGTTGTTGGCCATTATATGACAAAGATAGAACTTGGAATATTAGCGATTTACTATGCCTTATGAACGGAGGAATACACGCTTTCAATCACTTAGGACACACAAATTATGACTACTGCATGAAATTAGATATCTATGACTTAAGCTCACTGACAAATACAGACTATTTCTTCGTTTACTCACAAGGGTGTTATCCGGGTGCATTTGATATATCTGACTGTTTCGCCGAAGTAATCACGTCAATGGAACACGGCGCCTTTGCGGTGATTATGAACGCCCGTTATGGATATGGCATGGGTTACAGCACGGATGGTCCCAGCCAGAGATTCGACCGACAGTTCTGGGACGCGCCGTTGGGAGAGGGCATACTCGAGATTGGTCGGGCCAACCAGGACAGCAAGGAGGACAACCTCTGGGATATCAACGGTGGCTGCATTCGCTGGTGCTACTACGAATTGAACCTATTTGGCGACCCGGCCCAGAAATTCCGATTTGCTGAAACGTGCGACTGGATCGAGTTTGAGCCTCATACAGGGACAGTGCCTGCCGACCAGGCAGTTGACGTTAATGTGGTATTCATTGGAGAAAAACCTGGTGGTACTTACCATGGTGAGATCAGTCTTAACTCCAATGACCCTTACGCACCGCAGATAATCATTCCGGTTACGATGACAATCGAGCCGCTTGACTATTTCACCGAGCTGTTCACAAATGAGTATCCATTTAATACAAATGACCCTAATCGCAATGATATGGCATATAAGACACTAACTTTTATCCCGGATGGGCCTTTCAATTATTATAAACTTTGTACTAATGAAGCCGCTGTTTTCCCCGTTAATCCAAACGGTGGGACAGCTCTCTCACTCAACGATGATGATTATATCCCTATAAACCTCGGTGGTGAGCAGATTGACTTCTATGGCACGAATTACGAAATCCTTTATATCGGGAGCAATGGATATATAACCTTCATATCCGGTGATACTTTCTACCTTGAGAGTTTTGAAGAACACTTTAACCTGCCTCGGATATCGGCTTTATTTGATGACCTGAATCCCCAAGCAGGTGGCACAATATCCTATAAATTGCTCAACGACAGATTCGCAGTAACCTTTGAAAATGTGCCTGAATATAGCTTATCCAGCACCAACAGCTTCCAGATCGAGATATTCTTTAACGGCACGATAAGGATTACATTGCTGGGAATCGCCGCTGATGATGGGCTTGTTGGATTGTCCGAAGGTTATGGATTACCTTCATACTTTATGGAAAGTGACCTATCTGAGTACTGCTTGGTCGCAGATCTCGACAGCGATTGCGATACCGACTTCGCAGACTACGCCTTACTTGTATCATACTGGGAGTTTCTAGGTTGTAAGGTTCAAAATGACTGGTGTTTTGGAACTGACATCAACAAGGACGGTCGTACTAACTTTCAGGATTTAGCCCAATTCACGGAGCACTGGCTGGAATGAGGCTGAGCCATGGCCGTAATTAGCTCTGATATGAAGTTAGGCTGACTTTTTGGTAGGTAGGTTTATATTGATTCGGGGCCTGTGCTGGTTGATACAGTACAGGCCCATGTTTTACTTTGTCGTTCTTATAGCTTTAGGTTTTCAGCTTTTTGGCAGGATTATTTTGAAGGTGCTGCCCCTGCCGGGCTCTGATTCGACCGATATCAGGCCGTTATGGGCATCTATCACTTTTTTACAAAATGCAAGACCGAGTCCGGAACCCGAATATTGAGATGGTGAGTTCGCATCTGTTTTCGTAGTGAAAAAAGACTTAAAGATATTTTTCAAGTTCTCCGGCCCGATTCCACAGCCGGTGTCGCTAACCTCTATTTGTACTATATCACTTTGCTCCATAGCTTTGATGCTTAATACTCCGCCTCTCAGAAGCATTGCATCGCGGGCGTTGAGAATCAAATTCATTAAAACCTGCTGAATTTGGACCGGCACCGCCCACACGGAAAGGCCTTGCGGGATTTGAATCTCTACCGTTATTCCATCCTTGCCAAAGTCCCTGCACAAACAGCTGAAAATATCCTCTATCAGGGTAGTTAGTTGAACCTTTTTCTTTTGTTGTTTCTCGCCATTTGCTAAAGCGAGCATACTTTCCATAATCTTCGAGGCACGCTCACAATTTTTCACTGTCTTTTGAAGCACCTTCTCAGCCAGGGCCTTATCATCGGGATTCTTCAGTGCAAGACTTGCATAACTGCTTATGGGAGTGAGAAGATTATTGATTTCGTGGGCTATCATATAACTGACCGTACCTATATTAGCGAGAGCCTGGAGATGGGCTACCTGGCCTTGTAAGGCATCATTTTCCTGCTGCTGGTTGGTCAGTTGTTGGTGCAGCGAAAGCCGTTTTCCTATAATACTTGCCAATTATCTGCTTCCGGTATAGAATTTAATAGTTGCTGGTAAATTGTACCTGAAACTATTGACTTACAGATACCTATATCGACTTCTAACGCAGTTTTTCTTGAACAATGAACCCCGTTAGAAATTTAATGAAAAACGGGGTAA
>CAYSJK010000013.1:0-21314 GCA_964431375.1 uncultured Pirellulales bacterium | reverse complement strand
CTGATTACTAAGGAAGAATTTAAGCAGATTAAAGATGGACTGATTGAAATATCGCGTGAAATTGCAGAAGGGCGTTTCGAATTCGATAAAACGTATGAAGATATTCATATGGCTGTTGAAGTAGCACTGGCGGCTAAAATTGGTGAGGCGGGTAAGAAGCTGCACACCGGCAGAAGTCGTAACGACCAGGTAGCTAATGATATTCGGCTATGGATGCGGGATGAAATTGAGATTCTGCAAGCCAAGATTACCATGCTTCAAAAAGCATTTGTTAAAACAGCAGAGAAGTATCAAGAAGATGTAATGGCGGGTTATACACATCTACAGCGCGCACAGCCGATATCTATTGCATCATATTTATTGAGTTTTGTAGAACAACTGGAGCGTGATTTTATTCGGCTGAAAAACTGTGGTAAATTACTTAATATATCTGTTTTAGGTAGTGGGGCGATAGCCGGCTCAACGCTGCCGTTAGATAGAAAAAACACCGCAAAGCAATTGGGTTTTTCAGATATCAGCTTTAACAGTATTGATGCGGTCAGCGACAGGGATTTTTGTGCAGAATTTATTTTTGATTGTGCACTTATTGCAACTCATCTATCCAGATTGGCTGAGGATTGGATAATCTATTCTTCAGAGGAATTCGGTTTTGTGCGGATTGACGACAGCTACTGTACATCGTCGAGTATGATGCCTCAGAAGCGCAATCCTGATGTACTCGAACTGATTCGAGGCAAAACTGGTTCGGTTTATGGTTCTCTGATGGCTATGCTGACGATTCTAAAGGCTCAGCCGTCGGGCTACAATCGTGATTTGCAGGAGGACAAGGTTCACATTTTTGCTGCCAGTGATACAGTCGAGGTCTGTTTGGATATGACAGCAACGGTTGTTTCGCACACGAAATTTAATACAAAGAAGATTTTGGCTGGACTGGAGGAAGGATTTTTGGATGCTACCAGTCTGGCTGAGTATTTGGTAAAAAAAGGCGTTGCCTTTCGTGAGGCGCACGGCATTGTCGGCTTGTTGGTTGCTTACTGCGAGAAGCAGGGTAAGAAATTAGCTGAGCTTAGTTTGGACCAGTTCAAGCAGTATTGTGATTTAATTGAGTCGGATGTGTATGAAAACCTCGTTGCAGCAAAGGTAGTAGATAGATATGTAACTGAAGGTGCAGCCGGTCCCAAACAGGCAAAAAGACAGATTGCATTTTGGAATAAACAGTTGGCGCAGCGATGAGTAACGGTGAGGATGAAATAACCGCCTGGTTTGCACGCCAAAGCAGATTATCAGCAGTAGATTTTCCCATCGGTATTGGTGACGATATGGCCGAAGTTCGGCTGGCCGATGATGTGTCTGTTCTTGTTACTACGGATATGCTGCTGGATGGAGTACATTTCGACCTTAAAAAAGCAACATTACAGCAGGCAGGTTTCAAAGCTATGGCTGTTAGCCTCAGTGATTGTGCAGCAATGGCGACATTACCTATAGCTGCTGTTGTATCTGTCGCTTTGCCTAAAGGATTCGGTGAGAAAGAATTAAAGCAGCTTCACTCGGGGATTATTGCCGCCGGTGATAAGTTTGGATGTGCACTTATTGGCGGTGATATTACAAGTTGGAAGGGGAACAATCCATTTGCAATAAGCGTGGCAATGCTCAGTAGAAGCGCTGGTATCAAGCCAGTTAGGCGTTCGGGTGCCAAGGTTGGTGATAATATCTGTGTAACCGGTTCGCTGGGTGGTGCGTTGAGAGGGAAACATCTGGTATTTGAGCCAAGGGTCAAAGAAGCGATAAAAATCGTCCAAATGGTAACCATAAATGCGATGATTGATATAAGCGATGGCCTTAGCACTGATTTGAACCGAATTTGCCAGGCCAGCCATGTGGGGGCTATAATAAAAGTAGAGAAGATTCCAATATCAGATGAAGCACAAAAAAGCAAAGACCCCCTAAGTTCTGCGCTAAATGATGGCGAAGATTTTGAATTGCTTTTTACTCTTTCGCAGAGAGATTGTCAGGAACTGTTGGAGATGTGGGACGGGCCGATACCGATTACACAAATCGGTCAAATTACTGAAGCAGAAAAAATCCATATACAAATGCCGAATGGCCAAATTTGCGATTTGCAGGCCAAAGGGTATGACCACCTTAGTCCAAGGGACTGATTGCGGGGAAATTGATTATTGTCTATGAATTATAAAGTTGTTTCGAATTCGCCTGAGCAGACATTAAAGCTTGGCCGAAGAATCGGCTCACAGTTAAAGGGTGGTGAGATTATCGCTGTTTGCGGGGCGTTGGGCAGCGGCAAGACGCATCTGATTAAGGGTATTGTGGCCGGTGTAGGGGCAAAAGACTGTAAGGAGGTTACCAGTCCCACGTTTGTTTTTGTTAATGAGTATGCGGGGCGGTTGAATATTTTCCATATAGATGCTTATCGATTAGATTCTGTTGCTGAGTTTGAGATGCTCGGTTTTAACGATTTTTGCTATCCGCAGTCGGTGGTTCTGATTGAGTGGGCCGATAAAATTGAGTCTGCATTAAAAGGCATCGATTACATTCGGATAGAGCTTGAGCACAGCGGGAAAATTAAAAGAAAAATACATATCGAAAATACACCTGAATATATTATCACATAAGTAATCAGTTTGCATATTGCATTGGGGTTATTTTAGGACATTATCCACATTTGTTTTGTTATTTGCACTTTTAAAGATTTGGCAGTAAAAAGTTTATTTTTTATATTTTGCTTGGATACTTTAGGAGTTCCTGAAAAAAGGCTGTCTAAAGTGTTTTTCGGACGTTGGACTATAAAGTTCTATTATCTGTTAAGTGATTGAGGATTAATTTCTTGAAGTATTATTTAGGGCTATTTTAAGGTTTAATTATTTTGGGGGTTTGCAGATTATAGAAGAGTTGTGGGTAGTAAAGTAGCGTATCGATTAAGTCGATACCCTGAATTGTGTAGGAACGACGTTATTAGAGGTTACGCATTTTAGCAAACCAAAAAAAGAAAACTTTAACAAGGAGTAAAAAATGAAAGCGAAAGGTGGTTTTACATTAGTAGAAATTCTGATTGTGGTAGTCATCTTGGGTATTTTAGCAGCTATCGTGATTCCTCAGTTTACCGAGGCCAGCACCGAGGCCAAGATGTCGAGTTTGTGCACCGACCTTCAGACCATGCGTTCTCAGATAGAGCTGTATAAAGTTCAGCATAATGACGATTTGCCTGGCTCAGGCACTGCTTCATTTTCGGATGCTTTGATTCTGAAGACCGACATAGCAGGCGCCTTGAATGCTGCAGGTCCTTATGGTCCCTATCTGCAGAAGGTTCCGACCAATGCGTTCAACGACCTGGATACTGTCCAGGTGGAAGCTGGCAATGCAAGTCTTGGTGGCGGCAATACTGGTTGGCATTTTGATAGTACGAGCGGTGCTTTCCATGCAGACACGGATGACCATGTGGGTCTTTAAAAACTTGATAGGTCTGGGTGTATGAATATTTACACGGCGAAGGCGCCTGTGTAAGTTCATGGAAACCGTAGAGAGAAAACAATAGGCTGACCGTGCTGAGGCAATAGCCAATGGCAGGTCAGCCTTTTTGCTGATAATAAAGCATCAGATAAATGGAAAGGATAGGTGATGAGAAAAGCAAAGGCTTTCACGCTTGTTGAGATTATGATAGTGGTGGTCTTACTCGGTGTTTTGGCTGCTATTGTTATACCTGCTATTGCGGGCAGCACGACATCGGCCAAGGCGAGTGCACTTGCGACGGATTTGCAATTGCTTCGCAGGTTCATTTTAGTTTACAGGAGCCAGCACCTGGAAATTGGCCCTGGATACCCGGATGGTGATACTACTGTTGCGCCCACTGAGCAGGGCTTTATTGAGCATGCCACCATGTCAAGCAATGCTAACGGTCAATCCGCTCCAGTAGGCACTGCCGGATTTAATCGCGGCCCATATGTGCAGAAGATACCGGTTAATCCTTTCAACGGCAAAAGCTCAGTGCAAATGCTTGGTGATGGTGAGGCATTTCCTGCTGAAGCTGATGACAGTCACGGCTGGATATATAAAGCGGCTACATCAGAGATACGTTCCGACAATATAGGAGACGACCAGAACGGAAAACTATACTATGACTATTAGAAGCAGAAACTGCGGCAAAATACGCCGGGGCTTTACGCTCGCTGAGGCGATGATGGCTACTGTTGTATTGGGTATCGCAGCGGCCGGCGTATTACTGCCTTTTACAACCGGAGCAAAGGTGCGGGCTGAAGGTGTGCGCAGAACTTTGGGTGCAAAACTGGCGAGCGATTTAATTGAGCAGATTGTTAATACCCAATTCGAGGACATAGTGAGCAATTATGATGGTTACTCTGAGACGCAGGGCCAGGTAAAGGATGCGGGTGGTACGGTATTTACCAGTTCGAATTACGCCAAATTTAGCAGAGGTGTAAGTTGTGAATACGTTTATATGCCGCAGGAAAGTGGGGCAGTAGCGCCGAAATTTGTTCGCGTTACTGTGCGTGTGTGTTATGGCGGCAAAGAAATTGCAAGTATAAATCGGCTTGTGGGCAAGTAAAAGAGATGACAAGAATAAAACGGCCACTGTCGGCTTTAAATTATCAGGGACTTACATTAGTTGAATTATTGGTTGCTCTGGTTGTTACCGGTATAGTTTTAGCTGCGGTGGCAACGTTGGCCTTTGCTATGGGTGCGGCCAATAAAACAAGTGGAGACACGAGTCTGAAACAGGCACAAGTGCGTCTCGCTACGCTCAGGATTTCAGAGCTGATTAGGCACTGCAAACTAATATGCGCCGCAACAGAAGATAGTATCGCGCTTTGGAAGGCAGATGATAGTCCAGAGAATGGTGTAATCGATGTGTTCGAGATAGCATATATCGAGAGAGGAGGTAATGCAGATTATATAAGGATTCTTGAGTTCACTGATTGTCCTGAGTGGTTTGAATTATCGTTTAGAAGCATCCCCGGACAGGTAGATGCTGTTGGACAGATTTGGCTTAAAAATATGCTTATCACGGAATGCGAAGAAAAATATACGCCAGTGTTACCGCAGTGCAGTGATGTGCAGTTTGGCTTTGACGTGTTACCGCCATATAGCAGATTTGTCAGTATCTCGTTTGACCTTGTTGAAAATGATATTGTTCATCAGTATCAAATAAATGCTTCTATGCGTGGCTGGGCGGAGAATCTGCTCGACGGGGACGGAATTGGTCTTGTAGGTGATGATGATTAGAAAGAGATTAAAAATCAGAGATTTAAAATCGAAAATTGCAAACGAACAAAGACAAGGGGTAGCATTGCTTGTTGTCCTGTTTGTTATTATGACGATAACGATTTTGTCTCTGGGCTTTTTGTCCCGGAGCGATGTTGAACTATCCTGTGGCAAGAATATGATACTTCGAAGCCAGATGGATTATTTGGCTGAGTCGGGATTGATACACGCCAGGGGACTTATTCTTAATCCTCAGGATGCAGGTTCAGAGTATTGGACAGGGGCTGCAGGGCAGCAATTGGTTGCTGGCAGTGATGATTACTATGATGTTGCGATTATTCGGGATGATTCGGAGCTGACAGATCGCTGCAATTATATAATAGATTGTAATTCCTATCGCTTAAAGAATGGTGAAAAAATTGGTTGCAGCAGTATAAGAGCTGAATTGCGGCTTGACCAATGTATAGCGTACTGGGCTGGATTAAGTACGGCATTTTCTCCGCTAACTACAGTAAACGGAGATGTCTATTGCGCTGGTGATTTATCAAATAACGGTGTTATTAATGGGGATGTCTTCGCAGGTGGCAATATAACAGGAACAAATATTACGGGGCATAAAAATGGGTCGGCTGCCCAGCCACCCGTGGCTTGGCCAGCACTTGAGGTGAGCGATTTTAGCTCTACGTACTATATTGGCACAGCAAGCTATTCTGTAGACCTTATTGGATTTTCTGTTCATCCAAGTGGTAGTTTTAATCCTTCTGCAAGTAACCCGGCAGGGATTCGTTACATCAACGGCGACTTAGAGTTACCTGGAAATGTGGATATTGAAGGTATGCTTGTGGTTAACGGCACCTTGAGAATAAGTGGAGCAAATAATGTAATTAGGGCAGCGAAGAATTTCCCTGCAGTTTTGATTGGTGGTGATGTAATAATAGAAGGTGGCGCCAATTTAGATATTAATGGACTTGCAGTCATTAAGGGACAAATGCAAGTTAGTGCTGATAATGCCAACGTTAATATACTTGGCGGATTGTTTATCGAAGATGGCATTGTGGAGACGACAGCAGACTCATCCGGTAACGGCAATACTGGTGCACTGGGCAACAATCCTGTATGGCGACCTTCTGGTGGTAAGACAAATGGCGCACTGGAGTTTGATGGTATTGATGATTATGTAGCTATTACTCACTCACCAAGTCTTGATGTGGATAATATCACAGTATGTGCCTGGGTAAATCATTGGGATACAGGAGATGATAGAGTAGTTTGTAAATCTACTGGTACAGCAGTAGCAGACCATATCTTCTCTTTAGGTGTTAGTGGTACTACAGTCAGAGCAAGAGTGGATAATTCATCCTCAAATTATGATGCAACTACAGCCTGTCCCACAGACACCTGGACTCACTTAGCATTTACCTATGATGGCTCCAATGTTTGCATTTATGTGGATGGTCAGCCAGCAGGAGTTTATCCCTATTCAGGAGGCCCTATTACAAAGCTTGATTGGCCTGTTACCATTGGCAATGTAAACTTAACTGATAATCGCTACTTTAATGGCATGATTGACGATGTCAGAATCTACAATCGTGCGTTGGATGCCAATGATATTTATCCGCCTAAGGACGGACTATCTGGGCTGGTAGGGCATTGGAAGCTGGATGAGAGCGGAAGTAATATATCTATAACCGCTGCACCGTCGATAGCTGCAATTGAGGTTTGGCCTCAAGCAGGTGTCGCGCAGAGGTGGGAACAAGCTGATAACGCATTTTTCAAAAGTATCGAGAGAAAATAAAGGCCACTACTGATGTATGATTAAAAGGCCAGAGAGGAAGATGCTTATCGGCCTTTATATGTGATAAAGAGAAAAATCAGAAGTATATTATAGTGTTAGTTACATATCCTGTCCCCGCAAAACATCGAAGTAGTGCGATGATTCATGTCATACTGTTTTGACGATTGTACCAGTTTTGTTGACTTTAACGGTAGAAGATATGAGATGTGACAGTTGTATCGCATCGGTTGGCTCTGAAGCAGATAACTGACAGCAAAAGGCGGACAGAAGATAGGAAAATAAGGCTGTAAGCCATATAAGACGTTCGACGTTAGAGATAAAGACACATCTCAAACAGGTCGAAAAAAGAACAGAGGATAGGGTTCAAAATGTGCCATAACAGAAAGATAAAGTCGGTGAGGATACCAAGATTAATGTATCCACTGGCAGGGCTGCGTTATCCGTATACTGGTCAGGAGAACGGATTCAGTTTACGCTGCCGGGGTAGTGGTTTTACTTTGTTAGAGGTTCTGATTGTCGTTGTGATAATTGCCATAGCGGCGATGACGGTAGTGCCGATGATGAGCTCGGCAGCCAGTGTGCAAATTCGCTCTGCAGCAAATATGATTGCTGCTGATATGGAGTACACCAAGAGTATGGCAATCAGCAGAGGGCAAAGATATTCAATAGTATTTGATAAGAATACGGAAAGCTACAGTGTGCAAGATCAGGCTGGTGCCGTAATAGCGCATCCTGTGAAGAAGGGATTCAATTACATTATAGATTTTCGAAATGACAGCAGACTCAATAAGGTTGATATTGCTGACGTTGATTTTGATGGGACCAACGAGATTAAGTTTGATTATCTGGGAAGTCCCTACAATGGCAATGACAATCCGTTGAATAGTGGGATTATTAACCTTCAGGCAGGTTCAACAGCCGCAACAATAACCGTTGAACCGGTTACCGGGTTTATATCAATTACGAATTAATAGAGGTAAAGTGTAAGTGATAAGCTGGAAATTGAAAACTCGAGGTCTGCGGCCGATAGGTTTGGACATAGGTCATAATTCTATAAAGATGCTCCAATTGGCAACGAATGATGGACAGATTAGCGTTATTGCGGCGGATAAAGTTCGCATAGACCACGGTATAAATGGTGATGGTCAACAAAGAAGAAGCTTTGTTGTTTCCGCGATAAAGCAAATACTGGAAAAAGGCAACTTTCAGGGAAGAGATGTTGTTTCGTGTCTGCCGAATGACGGGTTGAAGATAACAAGCTTGCGATTGGCAGAGGCTGACGGTGATGAAATAGAGCAATCTTTGAAGAAAGAGGCGGAGCAGCGTTTTGGTATGGACCCTGATAAGGACTTAATTAACTATATGTTAGCCGGCAATGTCAGGCAGGGTGATGAGGTTAAAAATGAGCTGATATTATTTGCTGCGGATAATGAAATAATAAAAAATCATATCGAGATGCTTGAGGCAGCTAAGCTTAAGCCGGTAGCGATAGATACCATTCCATGTGCGTTGTTTAGAAGCTTTGAGAGAACATTGAGACGTCAGGAGGATAAAGAGAACACGGTCGTTTTTATAGACGTGGGAAGCCAGTTTACTACTGTAGTATTTGGTCGTAAAGGGGAGATTAGTTTTGTTAAGCAGATTCCGATTGGCGGGGAAAGGTTTAATCGGGAGATTGCGGCAAAATTAGGGATTAGCATAGATGAAGCTGAAACACTGCGCAAGATGCTGTGGACTGAGAAAACCCTTCCGGCAGCACATTTGGATTCGATGGTGCAGGACGATGGCAGCGAACAACAGCTCGATGCAGCGACGCGACAGGTGATAGTTGATGTGATATGTGCAGTTGCAGAAGAGCTGGCAAGAGAAATATCACTCTGCTTTAGATATTACACAGTGACGTTTAGAGGCAAGCGTGTGGAGCGGGCGGTTTTTGCAGGTGGGGAAGCATATGAAAGTATTTTGATGAATGTCCTGAAGCGGCAGTTAACAGTTGAGATTGAGGTGGCTCAACCATTGAAGGGCTTTGACTTATCAAGCAAAAAGATAAATATAAATTTTGATAGCGACCGACGAGGTTTGCTTTGTGAGTGGGCAATAGCTGTAGGCCTTAGTCTTAAAGGTTGGGATGGGGCCAAAAGTATATAGAGTGAATATTGAAGTAAGGTATCAGATACGAGATAGTTATGAAGGAAATTGATTTTCTTCCACAATGGTATAAAAACGACAAGCGGCAGCAGTTTAGCTATCGCACGCAGTACGTCGCTTTGGCTGGTATATTTGTAGTGATGGTGGTATGGAATTTTACTGCGGCACATTCGATTTCAAGGGCCAAGGCGGAAATTGCCCGAATGGCAACGAAGCAGGTAGAAGCGGAAAGTACGTCAGCTAAGTTGGAAGGAATTAAAAGCGAAGTGACAAACTTGCAGAGGAAAGTGAAGTCCATAGAAGAAATCGATTCCAGAATCAATGTCGCAGGCGTTTTGGCTGAGATGAGCTTTTTGATTGATGAAAGGATAGTGCTTAGCAAAGTCCAGTTCTTCGCTGAAAAGTTTGAGGATAAACAGCAGGCCAAATCCAATATTGCCTCTGCTGTAAGAGTGGCTGGGATTAAGATTAATGATAGGGAAAAACTGCCGGTAGGTGACGTGCGTTTTAAGGTATTGATAAGTGGTGTGGCGGCAGACGCGAGTGATGTAGCAGCATTTGTTTGTAAATTAGAAGAATCGCCATATTTTTGTAACGTAATACCGTTGTTTTCAAGAAACAAACAGATGCAACGTGGAACTAATCCTGCGAGAGGAAACCTTACCTTAAATGAGAACGTTTCAAAATCCGAAGAAAATTTCCGAGTAAGTGAGTTTGAGATGAGCTGCTATCTGGCAAATTATCTCGAACAGTAAAAAGTGAAGAGCAGAAACAGAATGTTTTTTCAAAAAAGACAACAAATAATTATATGTGTTTTGGCTGTTGCAGTAGTAAGCGGATTTCTGCTGTTACGGTACCTGCCTTTGCGGAAAAAGATAAAGGCAGTCGAGCAGGCCAAAGCTGCACAGACATTTGCCATTGCTAAAGCATCGGCCGAGAGCAAGCAGCTGCCGATACTCGAAGAGCAATTATTAAAACTAAAGGTAAAAGTCGCGAATTATGAAGCAAACGTGCCTGTGCAAAGGGACCTCGGCGAATTTTTACGCCAAATTGCTGATTTGATGAACAGACATAATCTAAAAGAGCAGGTTGTAGCACCCGCCAAGGAGATAAAGGCCGATGAATTGAAGTGCATACCGATAGATTTGCGATGTAAAGGTAAATTGGCCCAGATTTTTGAATTCTATAAACAGTTGCAAAGATTGGGCAGATTGATTCGCATTGAGAGGATGGAGCTTGTAAACGACAGCGATTTCAGCGGCGAAGTGAGTATGCAAACAAAGGCAGTAATTTATTACAGGTCTGAAGCCGGGCAGGGATAAGAAGAATATGAAGCAGAATGTGAGAAATAACAATAACAGAGTTAATAAAATTATTCGTCAATTGGCGACGAAGAAGAAAAAGACCGTATTTGCGGTGTGTTTGATTACGTTGATGGTCTTTATGTGGGCCAGAGTGCTTGGCAGGAAAACACCAAAGACTGCCGAGGCGGTACCTGGACAAGAGGTAGTAAACTCCGACACAACGCAGTCAGGCCCACAGTTGAAAGTAACTTTTATAGAATTACCGAAAGTTGCAGGCCGCAATGATGAAATTACCAGAGACGTTTTTGCTTTAGATGACTGGCGCAATCTTATTATGGCTTCAGAAGGGGGAAAAATAGCTGATATTGAAGAAGTGAATGTTTCAAAAGGTGGTAGTGAAGAGATAGCCAGACGTGTTGCAGAGAAACTAAAGCTGGAAGCGATAGCGTTTGGTGAGAATCCCCGTGCTTTTATCAATAGTAAGCCGCTAAGCATCGGGGATAAATTGCCCGTAATTGATGGGGACAATAAGTATGAATGTGAAGTAGTTGGAATTGAAGAAGATAAAGTGTTCATAAGGTGTGAAGAGGCAAAAATAACATTAAAGCTTAAAGGTGTTGTTGAAGTAACTAATTGAGCTGTGAGGGTATGTACCTGACAGCATAAATTCTTGCGATGTGTTGCAAGAGGGTTTGTTGGAAATTAGGAGTTAAATTATGTATTACAATGAAAATGCAAGTGTCAGGAGCAAAATTGGAAAGGATTTATTCGTATGGAGCTTTATATTGACGGTGTTGGCTGCGTTTGCGCTCGCGGATGTTGTTTCAGAACCACCTGAGGTCGATGAGCCTGAAATTATCGTAGCAGCAAATGTTGGTGCAGGAGGTGGCCAGCCACAGTCTTCAGGTAGCACTGAGGCAGGTAAGCCGATTCAATCATTTAAATTCGACGCGAATTTTAGCATCCGGGACGCCCTGGCGATATTAGGCAGCATGTACCAAAAGAACATTGTACCTACGCCGAATGTTGATGGGGTACTGGCATTCAGGCAGCTTTCCAATGTGACTTTCGAAGAGGCTATGGATGCTATTCTGGGAGATAACTTCAAATATATCCAGGAGGGCAATCTAATCAAAGTGTACACCAGGGATGAATATAAAAAGCTCATGGAGGATAAGGAGCGAATGATAACAAGGGTCTTTACGCTTTATTACATAAGCGCAGCCGAAGCAATGAAGCTCATCGCCCCTGTACTCAGTGGCGCCGGTATAATTCAGGGCAGTTCCCCCCCTGAAACCGTTGCAACTACAGGCGAATCTATCAGTGCAGGTGCCGGCGGCGGTGATACGATGGCCTTAAATGACCGCATTGTCGTTCTTGACTATCCTGAGAATATCAAGGCCGCTACAAGGCTGCTTAAGGAACTGGACGCCCGGCCCAGGCAGGTACTGGTCGAGGCAACTATCCTAAGCTGCGCTTTAACCGAGGGTATGAAGCTTGGTGTTGACTTGAATTTTATGGCTGGTGTCCACCTGACCGGTGAGACAACAGTAGAGGAACATAAAAGTGGTAGTGGTGATGCTCTCGAATTGACCGAAAGCGCAACCACTCCTATGGGTCAATTAGGTATGGGTATCGCAACAGGCACGCCGATAGAGACTTCCGGTTTTGCAACCATTGGTGGCAGTGGCCTGAGAATTGGTGTTACTGGTGGTGATTTTACAGCGATCATTACTGCATTAGAGGAAGTTACGGATACTACAGTTCTTGCGAATCCCAAGATTTTGGCTATCAATAAACAGCTTGGCCAGGTCTATATCGGTACAAAGATTGGCTACGTCTCTCAAACTACCCAGACACAGACCTCGACTACTCAACAGGTTCAGTTCCTTGATACCGGTACCAAGCTGTCATTTAGGCCGTATATAGGCGATGACGGCTACATCCGAATGGATATCCATCCGAAGGATAGTTCCGGTACTTTGAAAGCCAATAATATACCGGACGAGACTTCAACGGAATTGGCAACCAACATTATGGTCAAAGACGGTCAGACCATCGTCATCGGTGGTTTGTTCAGGGATGTTGTTGTTACAAGTCGAAGCCAGATACCTTTGTTGGGAGATTTACCGTTCGTTGGCGCTGCGTTCAGGAATACTTCTGACGCATTCACACGGCAGGAAGTTATAGTTTTGCTTACCCCTCATATTATAAAGGAGCCGAGCGAGACTGAAGGACTGGCCAGAGCTGAGGATATCAGTCGTAAGAGATTTGGTGCAAAGGAAGAATTGCAGTGGGCCGGCAGGGCAAGACTCGCAGAAGACCGTTACGCCAAAGCTGCTAAATACTACGTCGATGGTGATACCGAGGCAGCGTTGAAGGAGCTTAAGTATGTACTTAGGCTTCGCCCGGCCTATCTTGAAGCGATACGGCTGAAGGAAAGAATTATTGGCGAAACAGACCCGGATGCTTTGAAGAGAATGGAAAGAAATATAAGGCGGAATGTCGAGGAAAAAGACTCAAAAAAGTGGTTCCGAAGATAAGCAGCATTGATTAAGAAGTAACAAATCAGAAGTAAAAAGAATTGAGGTTGTTGGTTTGAGATTTGGAAGAAACTTATATGCGATAGTCACAGGGATTGTGTTGTGTAGTTTGTTAGTAGCGGGCCTCGCTAAGTGGCAGTACTCTGGCACGGAAGAGGGTAGGCGATTTGCCTTTTATTTGCAACGTTGGGGCCCCGTTGCGTCGGTTTGCTACATTGTTGCGGCTGTGGGCGTGATATGGCTCGGCTGGTGCTGGCTAAGACAGGCTGGGGCAATCACGTCCATAGCCAAACGACTCAAGCAGGACAAATCGGTCCATATCAAAGCATGCAGGGATCCGGCCATAAAAGTCTTAAGCGAAGCTATTAACGAGCGGATTAACAGTAACTCTGATTATATTGCTAAGCTTGAAGAACAAATCAAGGATTTGAAGGTGCGGGTTCAGCTTTCACAAAAGCAGGGCAGGAACACCGAAGCGATTATATACAGTATTCGTGATGCGGTTATCGTTGTTGACGAGTTTGACAAGTTGTTAATGGCAAATGAGGCGGCCGGCAGACTTTTCAATTTTGATATTACCGGTTCCCAGCATAAGCCGGTCGGTGAGTTGATAGACCCTGAAAAAAGTGAATTTGTAGATATCTTAAGCCATAGCAGAAAAAGCAAAGCTCGGGCTACAAGGAAAGAAATTGAATTTCTGAAAAACGAAGAGCTAAAGACTTACGACTGTATTATTTCATGTGTTTACGACCAGAGCCAGCAGATCTGCGGGACCGTGGCAGTGCTGCATGATATTACGCGTGAGAAGCATATTCAGCAGATGAAAAATGATTTTGTAAGTCATGTCTCGCATGAATTAAAAACTCCTCTTGCTTCTATCACTGCCTATTCGGAAATGCTTGTTGACGGTGAAGCTAATGACGAGCAGACAATAAAAGAGTTTTGTTCGGTGATTCAAAACCAGGCAAATAGATTGAATCGACTGATTGAAGATATCTTGAATATTTCGCGCATTGAATCCGGCCTGATAAAGATAGAAAAGAAACCTGTCAGCTTAACAATTCTCATCGAAGAACAGTTACAAATGATAAAAAGTGCAGCTGGCGAAAAAAATATCAAAATTATAGGACAAAAACCGATTGTGTTTGACCAGGTATATGCAGACAAGGATATGATTTCGCAGGTTATTGTTAATCTGTTGAGTAATGCTGTTAAGTATACTCCTGCCGGAGGGAAGGTTATAATTGGAACCGAAGTTGACGAGACCGCAAATCTGGTACGAGTTAGTATAACTGATACGGGAGTCGGAATTCCCGAAGATGAAATTGAGCATGTCTTTGATAAGTTTTACAGGGTTGGTGCTAACAAAAAGCAGGCAAAGGGTACAGGTTTAGGACTTAACCTTGTTAAACAAATAGTTGAAAAAGTTCACGACGGCCGAGTTTTTGTTACAAGTAAGGTCGGCGTAGGAAGCACCTTTGGATTTGAATTGCCTTTGGCAACGAGAGAGGCAGTCCGGGTGTAAATCAGAATATAAAAATCATAAATTTTGAGGAGGTGAAATAATGGCTTCGAAGAAAGTTTTAGTTGTGGATGACGAAATCCACATCGTTCACGTAGTTGCGATAAAACTTCGTAACAACGGTTACGAGGTTATAATGGCAGGCAACGGTGCTGAGGCATTTGAAATAGCTTGTGAGCAGAAGCCGGACATTATCGTTACCGATTACCAAATGCCGGTTATGTCAGGATTGGAGTTTGTGGGGAAACTACGTGACAACGAAGCAACGAGAGATATTCCAGTGATTTTACTGACAGCCAGAAGCTTTGCTATTGAGGATGAGCAAAAAAGTGATTTGGGAATATCACACTGTCTTAGCAAGCCGTTCAGTCCTAAGGAGTTGTTGGAGAATATCGAAGACATTCTATACCAGAAGGAATTAGTAGTTGAAAATTGATAATTGGGGGATAACGAAATGAGCAATATAGAATAATCTCTGACCGATATGTGAAAAAAGGGAAGCTATGTTAGACACAGTTAAAAGAAATTTAAGTTCCTCACAACAGCGTGAATTGGACAGGTTCGGTGATAGGATAAATAAGTTTGGTGTTAATTTTGCAGTTTACAATGCCAATAGTGAACTTGTGTTGTTGTGCGAGGCCGGTCGATTTAAATCAGTGACAGAACAGCTAAAAGAGGTAGGCCAACAGGCTTTTAATCAAGAAATGGAAAAAATAAACTACATTAACAGAGAGACTCAGGTATACCGGTTTGGCAAATGCAAACAAGTTTTGGCTGCTGTTCTGAAATCGGGCCCTGCTGGAGTGGTTGCATTGATTGACTTGGGTGCCTGGTCAGTGGATGATAATAGTTCCTGTCCTGAGCAGGGAGGACCATATAAGCAGCTTGCAGAAGTGTTGAAGAAGCCGGCTAAAGCCGAAATTGGATATCTAATGGAGATGCTAAGACTTTTAGCAAAGAGTTTTCAGGCCGAGGCAAAGGCAGAGGAACACATTGAAAAGGTCGGTACAGAGTTGGCGCGCGTCTACGAAGAGATAGTTCTTCTTCACAAGCTCAGCACACATATGAAAATTACGGAGGCTGACTCCAACTTTCTACAAATGGCTTGCGATAGCTTAACCAATATTGTTAGTGTTGAGGGCATTGCGGTATTGCTGGAAAAAATTGTAGATGACGAAAAGCGATTGGTTGTAGCTGCTGGTTCGGGATTAATAGATTTAGATGAGCGAATGGCAGGTATTTTGTATAGCCGTCTGGCAGATGAAATAAACAGCGGAAAAGAAATGCTGTTGGATAGTGAAGTGGATTCGCCGTTTAAATATGAGTGGCAGGACAACGTTAAAAGTATTCTTGCGGTACCTTTATATACCACTGAAAAATCAGAATCTCCATTAGCGGAAAGAACTCATAATGGCAATTACATGATGGGGCTGATGGTGGCGATAAACAGGATTGACAAGCAGGATTTCGACAGCGCCGATGCAAAATTGTTTAATTCGGTGGCCAACGGATGTGCCGTATTTATCGAGAATGGCAGATTGTTCAAAGACCTTGAGGAATTATTTATAGGTTCATTAAAAGCGCTGACAAGGAGTATTGATGCCAAGGATAAGTACACACGCGGTCATTCTGAAAGAGTTGCATTTATTGCACGATGGATTGCGGAAAGACTCAAAGAAAAGCAAATGTTGGATGAAGAACAATTGCACGAGATTTATTTGGCTGGATTACTCCACGACATAGGAAAAATCGGGATAGATGAGGTTGTATTATGCAAGCAGGGAAAGCTGACTGAGCAGGAAATGGATTGTATAAAAAAGCATCCCTCGATAGGGGCAGGTATTTTACGTGAAATTAAGCAGATGCGCGAAATTGTACCGGGAGTATTGTGTCACCATGAGCGGGTAGATGGCAAGGGATATCCCAATGCTTTAGCCGGTGATGAAATACCGCTTATAGGTAAAATTATTGGACTTGCAGATAGCTTTGATGCAATGACATCAAAACGAACTTATAGAAGCGCAAGAACCGTAGAGCAGGCACTTGAAGAAATCGAAAAGGGGTTGGGAACACAGTTTGACGAAAAAATCGGTAGAGTTTTTATCAACAGCGATATCTACATGCTTTGGGATATCATTATGCAGAACAACACTGATTTAACCGGGATTTATAGCAGGAAGGATTTCGCGGAATATGGTACAGATGCTGTGGAAACGTTAATCAAATGAAAATTAAAGCCCAAGATTATAATGATGTTACAGTTGTTGAGTTACAGGGTGAATTAGATAGTGATGTTATCGAGCTGTTTCAAAACACAATCACCGATGTAATTGCCAAAAACAAGACCGGTATAGTGCTTGATATGAGCGGTATGAGGTTTATTGATAGCCAGGGACTGGAAAAATTGTTGTGGGCAAGGGATTACTGTGGTGAGAACAAATGTGAGCTTAGGTTGGCCGGGCTTGATGAAAACTGCGAGATAATTTTGGAAGTTACGCGACTTGAAAATGAGTTTGACCATTATGCAGAACTTGCCGAGGCAGTAAAGAGTTTTGCGTAGAGAAAAACGTAAAACGAAGTAGTTTTTAGGTTTTAGTTATGGCGTCGATAGCTTTAAAAAACAAGATGCAACTTGGACAGCTTCTGCTGGCTCGTGGTGTTGTGACGAATGAGCAGATTGAGAAGGCTATAACTGAACAGAAGGAGAAAGGTCATAACAAACTACTCGGTGAGCTTCTGGTTGAAATGGGCTATTGTACGGAAAACCAGATAGCTTCGGCGCTGGCAGAGGCGTACGAAGTACCTTATGCGCAGGTTGGACCGAAAGTATGTGACCCAAAGGCACTTGAAATTTTGCCGAGGGAATTTCTCGAAGAGCATATCGTTTTACCGCTGTTTAAGGTCTACGATGTGCTTACAGTGGCGGTAAACGAGCCGACAAATGTATTTTTGATAGATGAGATAGAACGTATAAGCGGCTGCAAAGTGCAGGTAGTATGTTCAACTGCCAAGGATATCAAGGCCACGTTACAAACGTATTTGCCGGCTGCGAATGTCTTTGTGATTGATGATATCATTGATGATAACGGATTGGAAGACTTTACACTTATAGAAAATATAACACAGGATATAAGCAATCTGGAAGAGATAGCCGGCCAGTCACCGGTTGTAAAACTGGTCAACTATCTGCTTTACAACGCTGTACGAGATAATGCCAGTGATATTCATATTGAGCCGGACGACAAAAAGCTTCGGATTCGATATAGGGTCGATGGCAGATTGTATGAAAAGATGTGTCCACCTTACCAGATGCATCCTGCAATTGTTTCTCGTATCAAAATTATGGCCGAACTCGACATCGCACAGAGACGTCTGCCCCAGGATGGCGGAATTCACGTTTTGGTCGAGGCAAGACCCATCGATTTGAGGGTATCGGTGATGCCGGGAAACTTCGGAGAAAAAGTGGTTATCAGAATAATCGACCCGCAGAAAATACTTTTCAATCTTGAGTCGCTTGGATTTACCTTTGATAACCTCCAGCTGTTCAGACAGGTAATACATTCTCCGAATGGTATAGTTTTGGTCACAGGGCCGACCGGCTCAGGAAAAAATACCACTCTTTATGCAGCTTTGGCGGAGTTAAACAGTGATGAGGTTAACATCTGTACCGTTGAAGACCCAGTGGAATGCAATATGGCCGGTGTAAATCAGTTCCAGGTCAGCGAAAGTGCGGGTTTTCGGTTTTCGACGGCGCTGCGAAGTCTTTTAAGGCAGGACCCGGATATTATAATGGTCGGCGAGATTCGTGACAAAGATACTGCTAATATTGCTGTACAGGCGGCACTTACCGGACATCTGGTTCTCTCAACTTTGCATACTAATGATGCACCTGGTGCAGTAACGCGTCTGCTGGATTTAGATGTCGCCCCATATCTTGTCAGTGCTTCGTTGATTGCAGTCTTGGCCCAGCGATTAGTGCGAAAGATATGTCATAATTGCAAGACGGAGTATGAGCCGTCTGCGAGTATAAAAAAGATGGTCGAGCAGATGAGCGGAAAAGTCGAAAAGTTTTATCGCGGTGTGGGTTGTAAAAAATGTCGTAACACCGGCTATGTCGGCAGGATTGCGATTCATGAGCTTTTCGTACCGAATGAAGAAATTATGGAAATGATTGCTGAGGGGGTGAGCTTAAAGAAACTGAGAACCAAAGCGCTTCAAAATGGAATGATTCCTTTGCAGGATGATGCAATTGATAAGGTAAAAGCCGGAATTATCTCTATCGAGGAAGTATTAAGAGCTGCACAGACGGAAGAATAAATAAAACGAGATACGAAAAAAATGCCTTTAACAGCAGCAAAAACTAAAGCACCGCAGGATTTCACGGAGGAATTTAGCACCGAAAAAGCAGAGACAAAGCTGAAAACAGCCTCGGCAATTTCTGTAAATCCAGCGGTAAAGGTAAAGCAATCTGAGCTGATTCTATTTACCACCCAATTATCAGTTATGCTTGATAGTGGTGTGGTCCTTAGTGATGCCCTCGATGCTATCACTGAACAGGCACAGGATGGTACCTTCAAAACCATTATTATGGATATTGCTAAAACAGTCAAAAGCGGTGAGAATTTTTCAAAAGCACTTTGCGTCTATCCGAAAGTTTTCAACTCTATGTTTATAAGTATGGTCAAGGCCTCGGAAGCCTCCGGCATGATGCCCGAAATGCTCAGCGTTCTCAGCGGCTACCTGGACTTTGAAGCTGATACACGCAAACGCATCAAAGGAGCACTTACATATCCGATTATAATGGCCCTGATGGCAGTAGCGGCGACTGGGACACTAATGTTCTTTGTTTTACCTCGGTTTATGAAGATTTATGAAGCAAAGGGCGCTGCCCTTCCGAAAATCACCCAGATACTTGTTAGTTTCAGCAAAATGATAGGTGACTTCCAGATAATGACCACTGTCTTGACGGTGGTGATATTTGTGTCAATAGGATTATATTACTGGGCAAAAACGGTCTCTGGCAGAAGGGTTATAGATTTTATAAAAATCGGTACACCCGTGTTAGGTACGATGTTTATTGATACGGTAGTGGCTCGCAGTATGCGTATTATGGCGACAATGGTAAATACAGGGGTAAGTTTGCTGGACTCGATAGAGGTGATGCACGGTGCCTGTGACAATTTCTATTTCCAGCGTCTCTGGGCCTCCACCGACAAAAAGATTCGTGATGGCTACCAGTTGTCAGAGTCTATTCAGATTTCGCCGGATTCTGATCTCATTGCACCGGGAATTATCCAGATGCTCCGCGCCGGCGAAAGGAGCGGTAACCTTGGTGAGGTCTGCAATAAAATCTCCATCTTTTACGAAAAAAAGCTCGGTAACTCAATTAAAGCTGTTATGGCCCTTATTGAGCCCTTGATGATAACAATTCTCGGCGGCATCATCGGAACGATTGCCATAGCACTGCTTTTACCAGTGTTCAGAATATCGAGTGTGATTGCCCATTAAATATTCATTAAGTAGTTCATGATGTGAAACAACCGGGGCCTACACCGAATTAATCGGTGCAGGCCCCGAATTAATGCGTTAACTTTTGCTTCGTTGCTCAAGGTAGCAATAATCAAAGTTACATCTTCAGTGACAATTCCTCCTCAAGCCACATTAGGGCCAGAGAGGCAAAGTCTCTGAAATTGACGCTTCTGGAGCCTTCTGACTCACCCTCGTACAGCTCAGCGGGCGATGGGACCGGAACATGATGTTCATTATCTTCAGGTGTCAAGTCAGCAAGATAAGCAACCTCGGCCGCTGTCAGTGCGCGGTTGTAAATGCGAGCTTCGTCCATGTCACCGTTAAAGGATCCGGGACAGTCTGGCCACGAAGAACTATTGTTGTTTCCTATCGTCATAACGGCATCGGTACCACTGGCAAAGGAGAATGGCCCGGATGCTATTTCTCTGCCATTTAGATAGAGTCTGGCAGTAGTTCCATCAAACGTGGCAGCTACGTGCGCCCATCTGCCGATAAACGGTGTCATTGTACCAGCTGGAGAAAACACATCGGTTTCTGCAGCAGAATACTGTCTGAGAGCAATGGAACCTCGGAGCACTGCTGCATCGGGAGTATCCATCTCGAACATGAACTGCAGTTCGTTGGCATTCCAGCCGTCTCTCTTACAAATCAAGCCCTGAGGCTGGCCCTGGTGGGGGTCGCGTGGTCCGGCCCACTTAATCCATAGAGCCAAAGTTAATTCGCCTGTTCCCTCTGCGGGATTCCAGTCTCCGATGCTAATCCTGCTGCCGTCGTCGTAACCATCTATGTGGACAGCACTTGCGCCTAACAGGCCGGGTGACAACCATGTTACGCCTTGTTCTAATGTGCCGTTGTGGTCACCGACAACATCTTCGGCAGTATCGCCTTCGTTTTCATCAAGCGGGTAGTACGCAACAAGATTGTCTGTGCCCGGATTTGTCGTAGCAATGACGTCATCGTCAACAAGCCAGTCTCGTCCCATTACCTCAATCTCTCGATAATCTATTACGCAATCGCCGCTCTCAAGATAACTGGCTGGAGCGTAGTCAGCTTTTGCAAAATTGGGTGAACGCTCCGAAAGAACACATTCAAAAGCATACAATCGTACATCATCAAAGTAAACGGTGCCTGTACCACCGGCACACGGATCATCTTTGTCGCCGATACCAATGTACATCCTTTGGACATCCTTCAGATTCACGTCTACGAATTCATCCAGAAGAATCCTCCACTCTGTCCAG
>CAYSJK010000012.1:0-21830 GCA_964431375.1 uncultured Pirellulales bacterium | reverse complement strand
CTGTTCGAGTTTTTCGATTCTCTCCAGCGGTGTTTGCGGCAGGGCGGTAATTTTCTGCAAAAATTCTTTGCGATAAGCGTAAATTCCAATATGCCTCAGGTGTTGCCGAGCTTCTATGCCGGATTTTACGATGTTATAAGGAATGGCAGAACGCGAGAAAGAAACTGCTCTATTATCGCTGTCAATAATTACTTTTACGATGTTCGGGTCGGCGATTTGCTCTTTGCTCTGCATTTCTGCAGCAAGTGTGGCCATCGGATAATCGGGATTATCCATCAAAAGACGGGCAACACAATCGATATTTTCCGCCTCTATTTCCGGCTCATCGGCCTGCAGGTTAACCACAATATCAACATCTATATTGGCTACAGCTTCCGCTATGCGGTCGGTGCCGCTTTTATGCTCGACTGATGTCAGGATACATTCGGCGCCGAATGATTTTGCAGCATCGGCTATCTTTTCATCGTCGGCAGCTATAATTACCTTCTCGGCTAATTTGGCAAGGCAGGCTCGCTCGTATGTGTGCTGGATAAGAAATTTGCCTGTATCTTTGGCGAGAACTTTACCGCTGAATCTGGTTGAACCGTAACGAGCAGGGATACAAACTAAAATTTTCACTTTTACCCTTCCCGACAGTAGAATTTTATAAAAAGCTACTGCCAGAGCATATTAAGCGAAACAGAATCCCGTGTCAACCCCGTTAGAAATTTTCCTTTTTTGAGGGATTTCTAACGGGGTCAACAGTCGAAAAGTAATTTCTTGTTTCGGTGTGTACCTGGTCTTGGAAGCAACCGAACTTTGTTAGTGGAATCACTGCGTGGTAGATACCTGTAAGTCTTTGCGGCTTGCGAATATTCCATAGTACGTAATGACAACGAAGCAGATAAACGGCAGCACGAAGGATGCCCGTGTGCTCGACATAGTCATAAAGCCCAGGTTAAATGCCTTCATATCCATGATATAGGCCTGCAACGGCGGCATAATGGAGCCGCCGCCAATGGCCATAATCAGCCCTGCGGCCCCCAGCTTGGCGTCGTTCCCAAGCCCTCTCAGGGCAATCCCGTATATGGTCGGGAACATCAGAGACATGCAGGCAGACACTGCGATAAGGCAATACAGACCTGCCATTCCGTGAATAAAAATCGTGCCGAGAATCAACAGTCCGCCGAAAACAGCCAGAGTTGCCAGCAAGGCGCCGGGACTAAAGTATTTTAGCAGATATGTGCAGATGAATCGGCTGCTGCAGAAAATCGCCATCGCAATGATATTGTACCCCTGGGCTTTTTCCGCAGACATGCCCAACTCATTCATCGCGTACTGAATAATGAAGGTCCAGCACATAATCTGAGTACCGACATAGAAGGCTTGTGCTATAATGCCACCTATATATTTTTTATTGGCAAACAGGCGTTTCAGCGTCGGCCCGAGGTTTAAATGTGTTCCTTCTTCCCCTCTGCCCTTAGGCATCTTGGTTAGCAGGAAGATTATAAAGACCGCCAGGACAATCAGGCCAATCGCCACATAGGGACCGCGTAGAACAGCCAGGTCATGGACCCGGATGGCCTTTAGTTGTTCCGGGGCTGTTTCGAGCAGGGCACGACGACCCTCTTCCGAAGTCTCATCAAGCCTGGCTAATATCAATTTCTGTGCCACAAACATCCCCGTAAGAGACCCTATTGGATTGAAGGCCTGGGCAAAATTCAGCCGACGCGTTGCCGTTTGTTCGGGCCCCATTGAAAGGACATAGGGATTAGAGCTGGTTTCCAGAAAAGACAGACCACACGTAAGGATAAAGTATGAAAGCAGAAATGCCCAGAAGGCCATCATTATGCCGGAAGGGATAAACAGCAGCGCTCCCACAGAGTAAAGTAAAAGCCCGACAAGAATGCCGGCTTTGTAGCTAAAGCGCCGGATAAAGAGTGCCGCAGGGATGGCCATCACGCAATAACCGCCGTAAAAGGCGAACTGAACAAGTGAGCTTTGAAAGTGACTGATGAGCAGGATTTCTTTGAAAGCTGCCACCATGGGGTTGGTAACATCGTTGGCAAAGCCCCACAGGGCGAATAAAGAGGTAACCAGGATAAAAGGCCATAAAATACCGGACGGAATCACCCTGGCCGGCCGTGTCGAGCTATCGACGTTTGAGGAAGGATTTTCTGCCATTGGTAAGTCCCTTTCTATTCGTAATAACAATAAAAAGTTGCTGGCTCTGGATTTCACTCAGCTTCTCAGTTGTTTCATTCCCTGTAATGCTTCTTCTGAGCGCTTCAAGTCTGGCCAGAATCAAGTATCGACACAGCAGATTGCCGATCACCGAGCCAAGGGGATTGAACGATTGTGCAAGATTTAAGCGTTGTGTTGAGGTACTTTCCGGCCCAAGGGATAGAATATAAGGATTAGCAGCAGTCTCAAGGATGGATAATCCTGACGCTAATACATAGAAAGCAACAAGAAACGGAACAAATTGCTGTATCAGACTGGCTGGAAAAAGTAAAAAACATCCTACGCAGTACAGCCCCAAACCCATAAGGACGCCAATCTTGTAGCTGAATTTTCTGGAAATAATGGCGCCTGGAATTGCAAGACAAAAGTAGGCCCCGTAAAAAGCGAATTGAATCAGGGACGACCGAAAAGTAGACAAATCCTTGAAAATTCCTGTGAAAGCCTTAACCAGGGGATCCGTCATATTATTAGCAATACCCCACCACATAAAACAACTGGACAAGAGAATGAAAGGCCACAGGATCTCCAGGGGAATCAACTTGGTTTGTTTTTGAGGGCCTTCAGGATTAAGTGGCGTTTCTGACATAAGCTACACCCTTTCATTAGAGTTGATATACCTCTTTCACATAGCCGTCTTCGGCTTTGTACTCTTCTTTCTGATCCATTTCATAGATACGTTCCAATAGTTGCCATTTCTCATCTGCAGAAGCGTCCGTACTGGTCTTCTGAAAGCGAGAGACATAGGCTTCCCATTCCGATTGGCGAGGCAATGTAGCCAATTTGGCCATCGCCTTGTCATGGTCGAAATCCACGATTGTGTCCATTATCATAAAAAGTTGTGTTCCTGCAACATAAATTTCCATATCAATGATGCCGACATTCTTCATGCCTTGGGTGATTTCCGGCCATGCGGCGCCCATAGCATGAACCTTTTTATATTCCTCGATCAGCTCCCGATCATTTTCGAGCTTTAATGTCTTACAGTATCTTTTGAATATCGCAGCCATATCGACCTCCCAACGAATAAGAGAGAGCCATGCTTTTAGCGTATAGCGTTTAGATTTCTTTTTCTATCCGCTATTTTTTTAACCTACGTAGCACCGTGCCTTTGCGTCTGGAGAGGCCCGGTTTGGGCAGACGTTTCAGTACCACATACTCAATGCCGTTTTCTTCACAGAACCGCCGTTTTATGGGTTTATCCCCATCTTCATTCACAGCGTACACATCCGGTTTGATCCGTTTGATTTCCGGTTCAGCGTCCAGCCAGCCGTGTCCGGTAGAAATAAGGGCCTGTTTGACAAAGCGGATGGCGCCAGCGGTGTAAAGCCGTTCTTTCTCGGAGAACATGGGATGCCCTTCACCTTTCAGTTCCCTGATATTTGCATCGTGACCGACCACAACATACAAGTCTCCCAGTTCAGAGACCTCTTCAAAAAATCGCACGTGACCGGTATGAAGCCAGTCAAAACATCCTGTTACCAGTACTTTCTTGTTGGAAGAAGATGGATTTATGTCGAGGTCTATCACCGGGAAACCGGCTAGATCCTGGTCGGAAAAAACCTTATACTCAAGCCCCTGCGTTTGGCAATACGTCCGCTTAGGCGAAGTATCTTCGCTCTCGTGCACAACCCACATTTTTGCTGAACCTGCGACACCATCCGGCAGCGCATCAGCATCGGTCAGGCCATTGACTATAGTAACATCTTCGACATAACGAACCGATTGTACATAATATTCCCGTTCTACCGCAGGAAACTTCGGAGCCCTGCCGGTCAGTGCATGTATGGTTGCATCGTCCCACAAGTATACATGCACAGGTCCCAACCTGCTGGCTTCATGCAGAAGGCGAATATGCCAGGCACGCATATCGTCAAACGGCGAGGAGAATACAACTTTGGATCTGCTGTTACTGCTCACGCTTTTTCAACTGTTACCTTTACTTGGAAGCACCCAGGCACAGGTTCTTCCGATACAACATACAAGTAACCTCCGCCACAACCGGAGTACATGGCTCCCGGATACTGTCCCTGATAGAACGCAAGCAGTTCCTTGATATCCACCTTCAGGGTCGGATGCTCGACTGTATCCGGTAGAATCGTCTCCCAGCATACCATACAGTCATTAAGAGAGGCACCGAGACGCTTGATATCCTTGTGGATGATCGCATCATAGCAATTCTGCCCTGTTTTACCAAGCCTGGCGATCCACTTCGGATCAAAGTTCTTTCGTCCCAGGGGATTGTATCCGTCCGGTCGCGGCGCCACCGGCACCAGATAGAGCACCGAACTTAACCAGGCGGCGATGTCCGGATCATTGTTCGATTCAATATGTTTAGGGAAATACCCACCGTGAACTTCAAAATCGTAGTCCAGCCGGTTGACGCCGGGGTAGACCAAGCCGATCATGTCCTGAGAACCCGAAGGCTCGGCTAATCCTTCATTCTCGACCTTATAGAGTTCTCGCACCAAATCCATTTTGTCCCTGTCTTGTGGCATGTTACCATTCCATATATCGTTCGCGATTCTTCGCGTACTGCCGCAAATGCCGCAGCGGTCCATAAAACGGAACTGAGGTTCTACCTGCACCGTCACCATCGAACCAGGGGCCGAGGGATTGTGTTTGGAAACGTATGGCTGATCAATCCACCCGCCAGCCAGGGCCAGACGATAGGGGATTTTACCCACGATATCGGTAATATGTGCTTTTGGTTGTGGAACCACAGGATGTACCTTTTATTTTCTTATCGAGTCACTAACGACCGAATCAATCATTTTCAAAAAAAGAAGGTACAGTGACTTAGCTCACGGTCCGTTTACCGGCCTTGCGATAGGCATATTGCTGTTCAATCCAAGCATATGTCTTCTTCATACCTTCTTCAAGTGGCGTGCTGGGTGCCCAACCGAGAACCTTCTGGATAAACGTGTTGTCGCTATTACGCCCGGCAACACCTCTGGGAGCATTCAAATCATAGGTGCGCTTCAACGTAACCCCACCGATATTCTCGGTCATGGATACCAGATCATTGATCGAAATCAGGAAGTCGGAACCCAGGTTAATCGGAGTGGCTATCAACTCCTCACAGTGCATGACCAAATCGATGCCTTCCAGGCAATCGTCAATATACATGAAGCTGCGGGTTTGGTGGCCGTCGCCCCAGATTTCGATTTCGTGCTTACCGGTGTCTTTGGCCTCAATGACCTTACGGCAGAGGGCTGCAGGAGCCTTCTCGCGTCCACCGTCCCAGGTGCCGTACGGGCCGTACACATTGTGGAGACGGGTGATGGCTGTCTTGAGTCCACGCTCGGCCCAGTATTCCTGGCAGAACATTTCAGAGAGGAGCTTTTCCCAACCATACCCGCGCTCGGACATCGCAGGATAGGCATCCGATTCCTTCAAGGCCCGTACATTAGGATCCTTTTGGAGATCTGTATTATAAATACATGCCGATGAGGAGAAGAAATACCGTTGTGCCCCTGCACGATAGGCTGCTTCAATCATGTGGGTATTGATAAGAATACTGCGCAGGCACTCGATACGGAAACGCTCGATAAAGCCCATACCCCCCATATCCGCAGCGAGGTTGAAGACCTCTACAGCACCCTCACAGGCCTTGCGGCAGTTATACTCGTCACTCAGATACAGGCACAGAGACTCGACTCCGGACACGACCTGATACCATTCGGGAAGGGGCTTCTTATCTATAGCACGAATACGTGTGAAGCCCTGATCGTGAAAGTAACGGACCAATGTACCGGCAATAAAACCACCGGCTCCACTGATGACGATCAGATCGTCCTTGTTCAATACTGATGCTGCTCTGGGGTTCGTTTTGTTTGCTATTTTATCATTTCTCACTTTCAAGGATTCTTTAAGCTGGGCGATCCACATCGGCCCCTTAATCTAATATTGACTTCTTTAATAATGCATTGAATATACTGAATCATTAACCTTGGTACAAGTTTTTTATAATAATTTTTTTAGCCTTTGAGGCAAGTTTTTACAAAAGTTGCCCGCATTTTGCATAACTCATAATTTTGTTACCAGAATGCAGACTGTCCTGATTACGGCAAACGCCATGCAAAAAATCTAACCATCTGTGGCTGGGGCGGTACACATTCGCTATTGGATCGAATGAGCAAACGGCACGGCTGTGTGGAGTGGCTGTAGAACGTGTCAAAGTAATAGTTTTTGCCTTGTGCGGGGCGTTTGCCGGCCTGGGAGGACTTATGCAGTTCTCGCGGTTGACGGTAGGTGACCCCACGGTTGCAGTTGGGCTGGAGCTCGATGTGATTGCTGCTGTCGTTATCGGAGGCGGTAGTCTCGGTGGCGGAGAAGGGTCGATTCTGGGTTCGATGGTAGGGGCGCTGATTATGACTGTTATTGCTTCGGGGTGCACGCAGATGGGCCTTCCTAACTGGGTGCAGCAGATTATTACCGGAGCTATTATCGTCGTGGCCGTGGCACTTGACCGCCTGCGGCATCGCCGCGCTGCCTAAACGGCCAGGTAATATCCACTTAGTACCTCAACTTTGGGCACGATAGATTGCATATAATTGAAGGTTTTTGCAGATTTTTCGAGTTCAGGGATTGACAAAAAGGGTAAGATGTGATATAATAGTATGATAATGCGAATTAACCGTAAAAATAGTGTTTACCCCGTTAGAAATATTCCGTTATTGAATTCTTTTATGCAATATGCGTTTTCTAACGGGGCGAGTTGGTGGTGGCCTGCGGGATAAATTCCGGCAGGTGGGCGGTTGTTTGCTGTACACAATTTGTTAGATTTGCGAAAAACGCAGCCTGTAGAAAAAACCGGTTGCGTTTTTTTTATTTGTATTTTCGTCTGTTTGCGGCTAAAAATTACAATACTATGGAAGCCACGAAGACACTAAGGCACTAAGGAGATGTGATGTCGTAAATTGCTTCGCTTGCAATGAATGAGCATTAAAACGCAATTGCTGAATTAATGCTTCGTGTCTTTGTGCCTTGGTGGCAAAACGAGATATGAGATATGGATGATTATAGACAAATAATAGCCGGTGCAAAGCCAGGGCAAATCGTGCCAATCGTCAAAGAAATGGCTCTGGTTGAGCCGGTCGATTTCTTTGCCAAGATGAGTGACTATGGCCGGGCTAAAAATTGCTGTTTACTTGAGGCCAGCGATTACTTACCTGCTGCCTCGTCTTGCGACGAGAGCCGCAGAGGCAAGTCGGAAAATGCGTTGAGCTTCGGCACGGCAAGGCCGGCTCTTTACCTTACCGGCACCGGCAATGAATTTACTATCAAGGCCTTAAGTAATACCGGCAGACGCATAATAGAATACTTGTCCACTCAGAAAGAAAGGTTTGCTTTTTGCGGAGTTGTTGAATTTGCTCAGGAGGAGATTGCCGGCCGAATTAAAAAGAGCGAAAAAATTGTTGATGAGCAGACCCGCCTGCAAAGCACGAATCAAATGGATGTATTACGGGCTGTTGCGTTTGCCTTTAAGCTGGCAAGCAAACCATTCCGAGTAACCTGCGGCCTGTTGGGAGCTCTAAGCTACGATTTCATAGACCAGTTCGAGAAACTCCCCTCCAATGAAGTTGACCGGCTCGGCAATCCCGATTACGAGCTTTACTTCGCAGACAATATCTTCCTGGTTGACCACCAGGCAGGCAAGGGTTACGTGATTGTTAATTGCATCATAACCGATGGCGACCGCGATGCTATAGTAACTGATGTGCAGCAGTGCTTCGATTATTACTTTAATCTTGCAAATATTGAGACACCAAAAGGCAAGCCCTTTACCAGCCGGTTACCGGAGCCCTCTACCGATACCAGCCAGGGCGAATATGAGGATATGGTCAAACGTGCCAAGAAGCATATTATCGACGGTGATATCTTTCAGGTGGTCTTGAGCAGGACCAAAATTGAACCCTGTCCGGATGAGCCGCTGGATGTTTACAAACGTCTGAGAGTTTTGAATCCTTCGCCGTATATGTTTTATATAAACACTCCCAATACGATACTTATAGGTTCCAGCCCGGAGCTGAATCTGCGGGTAAGTGGAGCCAAGCCTCGCAGTGTGGAGATAAGGCCGATAGCTGGCACAAAACCCAGAGGCCGAATCGGCGGGCAAATCGATGAAGACACCGATTTCAGATATGAGGCGGAGCTGAAGCTCGACCGAAAAGAGTTAGCTGAACATATGATGCTGGTTGACCTGGCAAGAAATGATATAGCTCGTGTAGCTAAGCCCGGCAGCAGGGTCGTTACAGAGCTGCTGATAGCAGAGAAATACGAATCGGTCCAGCATTTAGTAAGCAACGTTAAAGGAACGCTTGCACAAAATCTCGATGCTCTAAGTGCATATCTGGCAACGATGAATATGGGAACGCTCACAGGGGCGCCGAAGATTGAGGCAATGAAAATAATCCGTCAGTTTGAGAAAACCAAGCGCGGCTACTACGGCGGGGCTGTTTGCTATCTGACCGTGGACGGCCAGTTCGATAGCTGTATTACCATAAGAAGCCTGCAGGTCAGGGACCATTTAGCTTATATCCGTGTCGGTGCCGGTATCGTGCACGACAGCGTTCCGAAAACTGAATTTGAGGAGACCGAACACAAGGCCGGCTCCTGCTTACGTGCGATTCGGGGCAGATAAGATGAAAGACAAAAGTAGAAAAGTTTTGTTTATCGATAACTTCGATTCGTTCACATACAATCTGGTGGACGATTTCTGTAAGCGTAATTGCGATGCAAAGGTTTACCGGGCAGATACTGAGCTCGAAGAGCTTAAGCGGGTAGCTGATGAATTTAAGCCGGATTTATTAGTAATTTCGCCCGGGCCGGGGACACCTGATACCGCTGGTGTCTCGCTCTCTGCTGTCGATTATTTCAAGGACAAATTGCCGATATTCGGCGTATGTCTTGGACATCAGGTAGTTGTGCAGTATTTCGGCGGTAAAATCAGCCATGCCCCCGTGCCGATGCACGGCAAACCCTCAAGGGTAACGCATAATGAAAAGGGTGTATTTGCCGGCGTTGAAAATCCACTGCAGGCCGGACGCTATCACAGTCTATGTTGCTATACGCAGGAGCTTCCTGACTGCCTGGAGAAAACCGCTGAATTCGAAGGCATTACTATGGGTATCGAGCACAAAGAGCTTCCTATATTCGGTGTGCAGTTTCATCCTGAAAGCATTTTGACTCCTGCAGGTGGAAAGATAATCGAAAATATCTTGTCAATCGCAAAAGAACGAAAAAAGAAGGATTGAGTATGGCGGCAATAACACGATATCTCGAAATCATTTTGGATGGCAGCGACTTGACATTCGAACAGGCGAAAGAACTACTGGATATTGTTTTCGAAGGTGAAGTTTCAGAAGTTCAAATTGCTGCTTTTTTAGCAATGATGAGAATGAAGCGGGCAACATCCTCCGAGATTGCCGGGCTTGCAAAATCCCTGCGAGACCATGCCGTACCGGTTAAGGTTGACATAGACAATCTTATAGATACCTGCGGCACAGGTGGAGCGACCGTGAAAACATTCAATATCTCCACCGCTGCCGCAATTGTAGCGGCCGGTGCAGGAGCTTATGTAGCAAAGCACGGCAACAGAGGTATCACAAGCAGATGTGGTTCCGCCGATGTTTTAGAGGAGCTTGGTGTGAATATTGCCCCGGGGCCGGATATCGTGGCTGAATGTATTAAGCAGGCGCATATCGGTTTTATGTTCGCACCGAAATTTCATCCTGCTATGAGATTCGTTCAGCCGATTCGCAAGAGCCTGGATTTCAGAACCGCCTTTAATATTCTGGGGCCGTTAGCCAATCCTGCCGGTGCAACTGCGCAGGTTATGGGCGTCGCGGAAGAAGCGCTGCTGGACAGGATTATCGAGACCCTTAAGATTCTCGGTGCAAAAAGGGCAATGGTTGTCCACGGCCAGGGCATGGATGAGATAAGTATTTCGGGCAAAACTCAGATTCGACAGCTTATAAACGACAAAATCACCTCGATGGAAATGGACCCTGCTGATTTTGGCATCTCCGGCGCTTCAATAGATGAGCTTAAAACCGGTGACGCAATAACAAACGCTGGTATAATTCGTGATATTTTGAATAGTAAGGAAAAAGGCCCGCGCAAAGATATTGTTGTTCTCAATGCTGCAGCAGCGATAATCGTAGCGGGCTTAGCTGATAATTTCGAAACTGCAATCAAGTCAGCCGAGGCCTCGGTCAGCGATGGCAGGGCGTTGGCTTGTCTGGAAAAATTAATTGAAATTTCTAATAAAATGTAATCTAAAGTAAAAAAACGAGTCACGGGCGACGAGAGACGAGAGACGATTTATGCTGATAGTTAAAGTTAAAATTTGCGGCCTTACCAATTACGATGATGCTATTGCAGCGGTCGAAATGGGTGCGGACTTGCTGGGATTTAATTTTTATCCGAAAAGCCCGAGATTTATAACGCCGGAAAATGCAGCTCAGATAATAAATAAGCTGCCTGGTTTTGTGAATGTTGCCGGTGTGTTTGTCAATGCGTCGTTTAATGAAATCCTGGAGGTGATAAGACAATGTCAGTTGAACTGGGTTCAATTGCATGGTGATGAAAGCCCGCAGTTTTGCCGGGACTTTCTTTCTCTTAATGTGAGAACTATGAAGGCCATACGGGTAAGAGACGAAAAAGACATCGAAAAGGCAAATGATTTTTTCACCGACGCTATCTTGTTGGATGCTTTTGATCCTGAGAAATACGGCGGCACAGGGCTGACCTTTGACTGGAATGTCATAGGGCACATCGGCAAGCGCATTTTTTTGGCTGGCGGGATAAATCCTGAAAACGCGGCCGAGGCGGTCAAACTTGGAGTTTATGGGATTGATGTCTGCAGCGGTGTTGAAGCCGAGCCGGGTAAAAAAGACCATAAAAAGATGAAGAAACTATTTGAGAATATACAACATTTAAGAGGATAATCCGCCGAAGGCGGATAAAAGCCACAGAGGTCACAGAGAACACAGAGGTAAAGTAAAAAAGAAAAAAATAAGAAGGAAAATCCAATGAAACGAATACTGTTTTTTATAGTGTGCATTTCTTTGATATCTGCGTTTGCCAAAGCGGATGTATCAGACAAGAATGCCCAATTGCTTCAAGCCGCACAAGATGGCAACCTGCCAGCCGTGCGAACCCTTCTGGCTGACGGTGCCGATGTCGATGCGAAAGACACCACCAACGGAGCAACTGCTCTTATATGGTTGGCGCAGAACGGCCATACAGAAATTGTCGAATTCCTTCTTGAAAAAGGAGCTAATGCCAATGCTAAAACAAATACCTACGGCGCAACCGCCATGTTTATGGCGACACAGCAACGCCATACGGAAATCGTTAAGCTTCTTCTGACAAAGGGTGCTGAGGTTAATGCCAATACCAACAATGGCGCAACGGCCTTGATGATAGCGGCGTACAATGGCCATATGGAAACCTTTAAGCTCCTTTTGGAAAATGGTGCTGAGGTCAATGCTAAGGATAACGATGGCGCAACGTCCTTAATGATGGCGGTACAGGAGGGCCATACAGAAGTTGTCAATCTACTTCTGGAAAAGGGCGCTGATGTTAATGCGAAGGATAACGATGGTGGAATGGCCCTGATAATGGCGGCGGAGAAAGGCCGTACAGAAATCGTCAAGCTCCTTTTAGAAAAGGGTGCTGATGTCAATTCGAAAACCAACGACGGCAGCACAGCATTGTTCCAAGCGGCGTTCTACGGTCATGCGGATATCGTAAAACTTCTTCTGGAAAAAGGTGCTGATGTCAATGCGAAAAGAATCAATGATAGCGTAACGGCACTAATAGTATCATCAGAACACGGTTACCTGGAGATTGTCAAGTTTCTAATAGAAAATGGTGCTAAGGTTAATTTTAGGGCTAACAACGGCTTTGGGGCACTGCAATGGGCAGTTTTGAACAGCCATACAGAAATCGTAAAGCTACTTTTGGCAAAAGGCGCTGAGGTCAATGCAGCTATCAACGGCGAAACTGTCTTGATATTGGCAGCGCAAAACGGCCGCACGGAAATCGTAAAGCTCCTTTTGGAAAGAGGTGCTGAAGTCGATGCAAAAACCAACGATGGCAGCACGGCATTCCTCAATGCGGCGTTCTACGGTCATACGGAGGTCGTAAAACTTCTTCTGGAAAAAGGCCCTGATATCAATGCGAAGAGAACCAGCGATGGCAAAACGGCCCTGATGGGAGCTTCGAACGGCGGACATGCAGGGGTCGTTAAGCTCCTGCTGGAAAACGGTGCTGACGTTAATGCTAGGGATAGTATCGGCAAAACAGCCTTGATGGAAGCAGCGGAGGGCGATCTGGGAATCGCCGAATTCTTAGGAAAAGAGGGATTTAAAGACTTGAGGGTAGCACGGCATAACAATTATGCGAAAATCGTAAAGCTACTACTGGAAAAAGATGCTGATGTCAATGCCAAGACTAATCACGGTTTAACGGCTTTAGGGGTAGCAAAAAAGAGAGGTCACACAGACATAGTAAAACTGCTTGAAAAAGCCGGCGCAAAGGAATAACGAAGGAAAAATATGATGCTTGATGCTGGATGCTCGATACGTGAAGACACGGCTAGGATGGCCGCGCCACGTATCAAGCATCGAGAAATGAGGAACGAGAAATGAAATATAAGGGCAGATTCGGAGATTATGGTGGTTTCTATGTGCCGGAAGTTTTGATACCGGTATTGCAAGAATTGGAAGAGGCGTTTTATCGTTTCTACGAAGATGATAAGTTTGTGGCTGAACTTGCGCAGCTTTCGAAGGATTATGCCGGAAGGCCAAGCCCACTTTATTATGCGAAAAGATTCAGCGACTATGTCGGTTTTAAGGTGTACCTGAAGCGCGAAGACCTTTTGCACGGCGGAGCGCATAAGGTCAACAATACGCTGGGCCAGGGCCTTTTAGCCAAATATATGGGTAAAACGAAACTCATTGCTGAAACCGGTGCGGGTCAGCACGGCCTGGCTACGGCAATGATAGGGGCCTTGTTTGGGATGGAGACAAAAATATTTATGGGTGTAACCGATATTGAGCGGCAAAGCGTCAACGTTCATAAGATGAAACTGTGCGGAGCAGAAGTTGTGCCCATCGAAGGTGGAACAGGGACACTCAAAGACGCTATCAACGATGCCCTTCGTTACTGGACGGCTCACGTTACCGATACATTTTACCTTTTCGGCTCGACCTGTGGCCCGCATCCGTATCCTACGATAGTCAGACACTTCCAAACTTGTATCGGCAAAGAAACGAAGCAACAGTGCCTTGACCAAATTGGAAGGTTGCCGGATATGATTGTTGCCTGTGTGGGTGGCGGCAGTAATGCTATAGGCATCTTTTCCGCTTTTCTGGACGATAAAGATGTGAAGCTAATCGGTGTTGAAGCCGGCGGCAGGAGTCTGGCCAGCGGCAAACACGCTGCAACACTGGTAGCCGGCCGAGTGGGTATCCTGCACGGGGCAAAATCCTATCTGCTGCAGGATGCGGAAGGACAGGTTTACGAGACGGAATCGGTAAGTGCAGGATTGGATTATCCGGCTGTCGGGCCAGAACACTGTCTTCTGAAAGATACAGGCAGAGCTGAATACGTTGCTGCAGAAGATGCCGAGGTACTCGATGCATTTGAGCTGCTGAGCAAAAGCGAAGGAATACTGCCGGCTCTGGAAAGTGCACATGCCCTGGCCTATCTGATGGGCCTGAAAAATCAGTTAGAAGCGGATACCATCGCAGTGGTAAATCTCTCCGGCAGAGGTGATAAAGATGTTTCGATTGTAGAAAAGCATAGGCCGCTTGAAAAATGATTAATGTTCATTGAAATGATTAAGGTATATAACTAATGAAAACATACAGCCAGGTTTTTTCTGAGTTGGCAAAACAAAAAAAAGCGGCATTGATACCTTTTTTTGTAATTGGCGACCCGGATTTTGACACAAGTCTTGAGATTCTAAAAGCGGCTATCGATTCGGGTGCTGATATTCTGGAATTAGGTGTTCCTTTCTCTGACCCAATAGCGGATGGGCCCACAATCCAAAAGGCCGATATTCGCGCCAGGAAAAGTGGGATGACCGTTGCGAAAGCCCGGGATTTTATCCGGAAAGTCAAGGATTACAAGGATATTCCGATTGGCCTGTTGATATATTACAATCTTGTTTATCAGTATGGAGTGGCGCAGTTTTTCAGCGATTTCCATCAGGCCGGTGTTAACAGCATTCTGATTGCTGACTTGAGCATCGATGATGCGGATGAAATATATTCACCTGCTATATCGGCGGGTCTTGATACTGTCTTTATAATTACACCGAATACTGACCCGGAAAGGATGAAAGTTATAGCGTCTAAAACCACCGGCTTTATTTACGCTGTCTCGCTGTTAGGTGTTACCGGAAGCCGTGATAAACTATCCGATACGGTTGAGGAGTTGGTGGGTAAATTGAAAAGACTCACGAACGTACCGGTTTGCGTAGGTTTTGGAATCAGCAAACCCGAACATGCAGCAGCGATCGCCCGTGCAGGTGCGGACGGTGTTATAATCGGCTCAAAAATAGTGGATTTGATTGAGAATAATTTAGGCAACAGAGATAAAATAATTGGTGATATTGCAACGTTTCTAACCGAGATAAAAGTAACGCTTGAGCGTCTACAGTGATTAATGCAAAACCAGCGTATCCCGGGCCGCTATAGACATGCTTCATTAGATAACAAATATTCTTATTTTTTCTGACTTGTATATAAAAAAGGCGGACCATAACAGGGAGGTTTTAAAATAGCTCAGTTAAAGAAACAACTTGGCTGCCTTGATGTATTTGCTGTGGCAACAGGGGCAATGATAAGTTCGGGCTTATTTATCCTGCCTGCCATTGCTTTCACAAAAGCAGGTCCCGCAGTAATCTTATCCTATTTATTCGCCTCGATTTTGATAGTTCCCAGTATATTCAGCAAAGCCGAGCTGGCCACGGCGATGCCGAGAGCAGGCGGGACATACTTCTATGTCGAGCGCAGTTTGGGCTCTATATGGGGTCTGTTCGGCGGATTTGCAAATTGGTTTTCGCTGGCATTGAAGAGCGCCTTTGCTGTTGTCGGAATGGCCGTTCTCATCGAGGCAATGGTAGAAATGCAAATGGTCCAGTGGCATCTAAAGGCGATAGCTGTTTTTTGTTGTTTTGGTTTTATGATACTGAATATTGTCAGTGTCAGGCAAACAAGCAGAATTCAGGTTCTGCTTGTTGGGATACTGTTAGTGATACTTGCCTTGTTTGTGTTTTTCGGTGCCGGAGCTGTCACTGCTGTTCGATACAAGGGATTTTTAGAGAAAGGTTGGCTGGCGGTCTTTGCAACTGCCGGATTGGTTTTTATAAGCTTCGGAGGTCTGACAAAAGCTGCCAGCATCGCAGAAGAAGTAAAACAACCCGGCAGAAATCTACCTTTGGGTATGCTCCTGGCCTGGTTTGTAGTAACGCTGTTTTACATCGCCGTAATTACAATTACAGTAGGCCTCGTCGATGGCCAGCAATTGCGTTCAACTATGATGCCGATATCCTTGGCCGCCGGTAAATTTATGGGTCAGCCGGGTTTTGCACTGCTTGGTCTTGCTGCGATAGCCGCTTTTGTTACTACCGCAAATGGCGGTTTACTTGCTGCCTCACGGTCACCTATGGCTATGAGCAGAGACCAGTTGCTGCCGCCGCTTTTGTCTCGGGTCAACGACCGCTTTAAGACGCCCCATATCAGTATCCTGCTCACAGGTGCATTTATGATAACTGCGATAGTTTTTCTTGATATTGAATCGCTGGTAAAGACGGCCTCCACTTTAATGCTGATTCTTTTTATCCTTGTTAACGCCAGTGTCATTATAATGCGTGAGAGCAGAATACAAAGCTACCGCCCTCAGTTCAAATCGCCGTTATATCCATACATTAACATCTTTGCTATTATCGCTTACAGTGCTCTTATCATCGATATGGGGAAAATCCCGCTGCTCATTTCCGCCGGATTTGTCGCCTTAAGCATAGCGTGGTTTTGGCTTTATGTCTCCAAACGCGTAAGCAGAGCTTCTGCGGCTATGCACATCGTAGAACGCGTTACGGACAGGCAGCTAAAAACTGTCACCCTTGAAAAAGAGCTCCGAGACATTTTGCTCGAGCGCGACAATATAATCGAGGATAGATTCGACCACCTTATAAGAGACTGTATTATCCTGGATATTCAGGGTAAAAGCACTGCTGAAAATGTCTTTCGCCAGGCTTCGAGAATATTGGAAAAGAGATTGGACATAAGCGAATACGTTCTCATTGAGAAATTTCTCCATCGTGAAGCCGAGGGTGGCACAGTAGTCCAGCCGGGCTTTGCTATTCCGCACATAGTAGTCGAAGGCGAAAATAAATTCGATATTTTACTTATCCGTGCACATGATGGCATCAACTTCCCGCACGCACCGGACCCCGTAAGGATAATGTTCATCCTGGCAGGCAGCCAGGACGAGAGAAATTATCACCTAAGGGCCTTGATGGCTATAGCTCAGATTGCTCAGGAAAAAGACTTTGAAAAGCGATGGCTCACCGCCCGAGACACTGAGGCGATAAGGAATCTCATTCTCCTGTCAACGCGAAGAAGAGATGCTAAAGTGTAGGGTATGCGCTGTATACCATTATCCTAAATACAACGAGGCCTATACCGAACTAATCGGTATAGGCCCCGAATCGATTCAAAACCATTGGTTAACCAATCCCTTTGATGCAAATCAGCTTTTCCTTCGCCGCAGCAGTGCTAATCCACCTAAACCAAGCAGGCAAATCGTAGCCGGCTCAGGGATGGGCGCGATTGTAAGTATCGCTTCAATGGCGGCATCACCACCCGGTGTTTGCGCAAATGTTCCATAGTTTGGAATCAGCGTACCCCACCCTTGGTCGTCAAATACAAGGGCAGGAACATTATCGTCGCCTTGGTTCATCCAGGTATCTGCAAACCAGATTCTATAAGGAACGCCAGCTTGAGCGTCCAGGTCACCTACAATGTTGTTGTTTTCATCGGTGTCCACATAAACGTCTGCTGTAAAACTAAATGTTCCAATGTCGGCTCCGCCGGGACGCAAGTACAGGTCTGGATCTGTCGTGTACCAAACCACAATTTTCCCTGCCCCATATCCTGTATCCCACGGGTTATCGACTATTGTCACATCCCAACCTGATGCTGTGGTGGCATACATCGGCTTGTCCGGGTCAGCTAGGAGGATTTCGCCCCAGCTCCTCGCTCCGGGGTCTCCATGAAGCCATGTTGAGAAAGACCCTAAACCTTCGTTCTCTCCGAGGCCGAAAAGCCAGTTGAAGTAGGTGTCGGTGCTTCCTCGTTGTGTAGTCCCTGCGTCCAGGTAATCTGCGAATGTCTGATACCAATCAGTAGCCCAGACCTTATGCACACGCCGGGCATTGTCTTGCGTTGCCTTTAACCCTGTGAAACCCGCATTGTACAGGTCCACTATATCATTTGGATTGAATTGGAAGGTCAAGTATTCTGCCTTGGCCGTGATGCCCGAAACCATAATTACTCCTGCTACTGCACAAATAATTAGTAAATTTTTCATCATTTGGTTCCTCCAAAACCATTTCATAATTTTAGCGCACATAATACTCCTATTATCTTAGTGCACATATTCTCTTTGAGCAGAAAGACGTGTGGAACTTCCGTGCAGCCCTTCACACTACCCTATCCATATTTAGTTCTATTATATGGGACGTTGCAGTAAAGTCAACAAAATAATTACCCATATTCACCTTTTTGCCTACTTTTACATTTCTACTTTGTTGGTTTTTGCCATTTTTACATCTTTGAAAAATTTAATCCTTTAATGCTAAATTTTTGGCTATTTTTCGGCATCTTTATCAGGCCAGTTCTCTCAAAGAAGCCTTATAACCGGCATTATCGATATGTTTGTTACGACCTGACTTTCGCATTAAATGAGTGAGTTAAGTGAAATCCCACATGTTATCTTCAGTTCTAAATTTATCTGAAGACAGTTAAGAGTCTGGATTCGATATTTATCCGCCAGACGAACGGCGGATTTATCCTCTGGTATCACTCGGGATTTATTTTAAATCTTGCCTGGTAGGTTTGTGTTGCGGTCACTGGGTGTCCCTATGTGCTGAGTTTGTGGGGTGGCAGGCTTAAAACTGGATAGCTGTTTGGCCTTTAAAGTTTGCTTCCAACCTGTTTTTGTGCGTGCTTATATTTATCCTGTTGCCATTTGGTATCAGATAAATTACTTCTGACGTTGGCTTTGTTTGGCGGATTATTAAAAGAGTGGATGGCCGCCTTGTCTTTGGATGTTGCTTCCGGTGTGTTTCCATATGCACCCATATTTATTCTTCGGCCGTTTGGATGAAGTTCCTTCGAAAAGTCTGACCTCGGATTACCGGCATCGATGCAGGGCGATTCAGGTCGCAGGTGATAATCTGGCTCAACCCAGACAGCATTTGGGTCATTCGGCTTGGCTTGGGCGGTAGGATTATTAGGATATATCCAACGGCCCATTTTAACGAAACGGGGGTCATCATTGATATTGCCTTTACCCGGGTATACATTTGGATCGCCATTATTCTGAACACAACTGTAAGTCACGACCGGTATACCACCGTAAATCTGAGCTGGTACAATTGCATCGCCACTGTCTCTGTTGTCCCAAAAAATGCAATTGGTCAGCGTAGGTTTGCAATTAAAACTGGAGCTGTCGTTGTACAGCCCGCCGCCCGTCCTTGCGTAGTTACTACCGAATGTACAATTATTTAATTTGGGGCTGTTATTATTGAACATCGCGCCCCCATCATTGCTGGCCGAGTTCCCGCTGAAAATGCAGTTCATCAGTATAGGGCCGCCTTCACGGTTATACATTCCTCCGCCGTCGCTATTAGCAGAGTTTGCGCTAAACGTGCAGTTAGTTAATGTTGGATTGCTTCTGCCGTTGAATATCCCACCACCATGGTAGTTGCACGAGTTGCCTCTAAATTTACAGTTGTCCAGCGTTGCTGAGCCGGACAAATTATATATCCCGCCTCCGTTGTCCTTGGTTGCATTCTCGATGAATGTACAGTTTGTCAATGTGGGATTGCTGCTTTGGTTGAATATGCCACCGCCGTCACCTTTAGCAAAGTTCCTGGTGAATATACAGGTAGTAAGCATTGGATTGCTATCGTGGTTATTCATCCCACCACCATGGTCACTCGTCGAGTTATCGTTGAACATGCAATATTTCAGCATCGGACTGCTGCCTTCTCGGTTGTTTATCCCACCGCCGTATTTGGCCTCGTTGCCTGTAAATGTGCAGTTGATTATTGTCGGATTGCTGTTAACGTTATATATCCCACCACCGCCGTAATGGCTAAGATTCCCTTTAAATATGCAGTTTGTTAAAGTTGCTTTGCTGTTATCGTTGTACATACCACCACCATTATCCTTGGCTGTGTTGTTGTTGAGTATGCAGTTTTTCAACGTCGGGCTGCTGTCTTTGCAGTATACTCCACCACCGCTTATTGCGTTGCCGTTTATAATAGTCAGACCATTTATGATTGAGTTTGCATCTTCACCACTGTGGAAATAAAATGCCCGACCTTCGTTGTCACAATCGATAATCGTGGCAATGATCACGTCGCGTACTTGCGGATTGGTACCCCTGATAGTGATGGCTTTACCCTTGAAGTCGATATCCCGATTGCCGGGACCGGAATAAGCTCCGGGACTGATAATAACTTCATCGCCTGCGTAAGAGGTGTCGATAGCTGATTGGATGGTTGGATATACGGATGGCACCAGGCGTTGGTTTTCGTGTTCAACAGCCCCGATATCTACCTGGTTGCTATCCATAATGATGACTCTCTCATCGGTTATAGATACCTGATTTGCGTCGCCGGCAATAATACAGGGGGATTCCGGCGATAGATGGTAGTCGCCATTGTCCGGGTCCACAAACAGCGGGTCTTTATCGAAATTGCCCTTTCCCTCTAATAGACCTGTCCAACCCTGAATGCAGCAATAGTTGACAGTCGGTGTGCTGTTAAAAGTATAAATTTGGGCTGACTCAACCTCGCCGCTGCTGTCACTGTTGTGCCATAAAATACAGTTTGTGAGCATGGAGTTGCTGTTTTCACGGTTGGATATTCCACCACCATACTGTCCTGCTGAGTTCTTTGTAATGGTACATCTGGTCAGTTTCGCGCTGCTCTCATAGTTTCTTAACGCGCCTCCATTGCCTGCTGTGGTGTTTTCAATAAACATACAATCCGTTAGCATTGGTTCGCTGCTGTTGTTGTTCATCCCACCGCCGCCACCATCGGCTGAATTCTTAATGAATTTACAATTGGTCAGTTTTGGATTGCTGCTATAGTTGCGCATCCCACCGCCATGGTTTGCCGAGTTCCCTTCAAATGTGCAGTTTATCAGCGTTGGATTGCTGTTTATGTAGTTGGCCATTCCTCCGCTGTTTCGTGCCTCGTTCTCGAGGAATGCACAGTTGGTCAGTGTAGGGTTACTATTGTTCTTACAGTATATCCCGCCTCCATTCAAGGCTGAGTTACTTCTAAAGGTGCAGCTGGTCAGTTTCGGACTGCTGGTGCAATTATATATCCCGCCGCCGGAGTCTCCTGCTGAGTTCTCAATAAAAATGCAGTTAATTAATGTAGGATTGCTCTGGTCGTTGTACATCCCTCCTCCGAAAAGCGCCGAGTTTCGTTTGAATGTACAGTTTTTCAATGTGGGGCTTCCTCGATAGTTATGCATACCGCCGCCGTTGCCGTTGGAGTTGCCTCCGATAACGGTGAAACCATCCAGTATAGCTGTTTCGTCGGTCCCAAAGCCTGTCACTACATTGTAGCTGTTATCGCAGTTGTTAACAAAATTCGGTTCATCGTCACCATTCAAATCACCGCTGAGGATTGTTATATATGCATCGGTATTCCGTGCATCTGGTTTTGATTCGCCGTAACCGGCATAGCCACCGCTAATAACTACGCCGTTTATCAGTTTGAATGTAGCTCCACGGTCTCTAGGTGTGATACCATTTCCCCTGCCGGGTTTATAGGTGCCTTTGGCTACAAGAATCTTATCGCCTCTTGAGGCGACAGCCAATGCGTCCCGTAAAGAGTTGTAGGCATCAGCCCAGCTTGACCCTCTGTTATTTCCCGGGGCATTGGCGTCAACGAAGATTTGTCTCGCGAGACTCGTCCCCTCCATCATTAACAATAAGATTGATATTACAAGCCAAAAGCTTATTTTTGTTTTCCCACCCATTTTAGTCCTCTTTTACAACCACCTTTCTCCCGAACAATACTGACATACCCATTTTCCAATGCGAAGTTGCTGGGGAGCAACTAAAGCATATAAGAGGGTGTGATTTAAACCTTCTTGAAGAATTGAAATCTTCATCACACTCTCCTCTTTGATAAATACTAAACATAAGGAGTTCACCTAATCCATTGAGTATTTCGCACCGGTCTCCTTTTTAGTAGTATATCTAATTGGCCTTCTTTTGTCAAGGAAATTATGGGTTCTTTATGTTACGGCGGGATGAGCATTTCAATCAGCAGTGAAAGA